>JANXVS010000215.1 GCA_025351555.1 Pseudomonadota bacterium
TGTGGGCCATTGAGTGCCAGACCAGTTGTGCTAAGAAACGAATGTGACTTCTACTCGGCGATCTTCGCAGATTCTGAGACTTAAACCATCGGCAACTTCAACCCCTGCTCCTTCGCACACTGCTTCGCAATCTCATACCCCGCATCCGCATGCCGCATCACGCCCGTGCCGGGATCATTCCACAACACGCGTGCGATGCGCTTGTCCGCCGCCGCCGAACCATCGCAGACAATCACGACGCCCGAGTGCTGCGAGTAACCCATGCCGACGCCGCCGCCGTGGTGGAAGCTGACCCAGGTCGCGCCGCCTGCGGTATTCAACAACGCGTTGAGGATGGGCCAATCGGAAACGGCATCGCTGCCGTCTTTCATCGCTTCGGTTTCGCGGTTGGGGCTGGCGACGGAACCGGAATCCAGATGATCGCGGCCGATCACGATCGGCGCTTTCACTTCGCCCTTGCGCACCATTTCGTTGAACGCGAGACCGAGTTTGTGGCGCTGGCCCAGGCCCACCCAGCAGATGCGCGCCGGCAAACCCTGAAAACTGATACGCTCGCGCGCCATGTCCAGCCACTGATGTAAATGTGGATCATCGGGGATGAGTTCCTTGACCTTCTGGTCGGTCTTGTAGATGTCTTCCGGGTCGCCGGACAGCGCGACCCAGCGGAACGGGCCGATGCCGCGGCAGAACAGCGGCCGCACGTACGCCGGCACGAAACCGGGGAAATCGAAGGCATGTGTGCAGCCTTCGTCCTTGGCCATCTGGCGGATATTGTTGCCGTAATCGAATGTCGGCACGCCCATCCTCTGGAACGCGAGCATTGCCTCGACATGCAGGCACATGGATTTTTTTGCTGCGTCGCGCACGCGGTCCGGGTCGGTCTTGCGGCGCTCAAACCATTCCTCCAGGCTCCAGCCGATCGGCAGATAGCCGTTGACCGGATCGTGCGCGCTGGTCTGATCGGTCACCGCATCGGGCTTCACTTCGCGCTTGACGAGTTGCGGCAGAATTTCCGCCGCGTTGCCGAGCAACGCGATCGAAACTGCCCTGCCCTCTTTTGTATACTTTTGGATTCGCGCTAGGGCGTCATCCAGATCATTCGCCTGCTCGTCGACGTACTTCGTGCGCAAGCGCATGTCGATGCGACTCTGCTGGCATTCAATATTGAGCGAGCACGCACCAGCCAGGCTCGCTGCCAGCGGCTGCGCGCCGCCCATGCCGCCGAGTCCTGCGGTCAGTATCCAACGCCCTTTGAGCGATCCGCCGTAGTGCTGGCGGCCCATTTCCACAAACGTCTCGTACGTGCCCTGCACGATGCCCTGGCTGCCGATGTATATCCACGAGCCGGCCGTCATCTGGCCGTACATCATGAGTCCCTTCTTATCCAGTTCGTTGAAGTGTTCCCACGTGGCCCAGTGCGGCACGAGATTGGAATTGGCGATCAGCACGCGCGGCGCGTCGGCATGCGTCGGGAACACGCCGACCGGTTTGCCGGATTGCACGAGCAGCGTTTCCTCGTCGCCGAGTTCGCGCAAGGAACGCAGGATCGCGTCGAAGCATTCCCAGTTGCGCGCGGCGCGGCCAATGCCGCCGTAGACAACGAGTTCTTCGGGTTTTTCCGCGACTTCCGGATCCAGATTGTTCTGCAGCATGCGGAACGCGGCTTCAGTCAGCCAGCTCTTGCAGCTGAGCTGCGTGCCGCGCGGCGCGCGGATCACACGCGTGGTGTCGATTCGGGTGGGGGCGTTCATTACACGAATCCAGACAGTTGGACGAACATTGATTATAGGCGTTGAGAGCTGCGAGACGACCCGGCTCGATGCTTCACCTCTCCCCTTGTGGGAGAGTTCGACACGCGCCGAGCGGCGGGAGAGGGGAAGACGCCGCAGGCGCCTCGACGCAGGTTCTCACCCTCTCCGCAACCCCTCCCCCATCGAGGGGGAGGGGCATTCACAGAGGCCGACCCTGCGTCACAAATCCCGCGCCACGCGCGCACCCACACGTGCACTGCGCGTGTCCGACGGTGCCGCGATACGAAACGCCGAGCGCACTTGTTCTGGCGCGCTACCCCACGAGCCGCCGCGCACGACATGGCTGGCGCAACCGGGATTGATCCAGGCGCGGCTGTCGGCTGGCGCGCGTGTGTAGTTGTCGTGCCAGCAATCGGCGACCCATTCCGACACATTGCCGTCGATATCGTGCAGGCCGAATTTGTTCGCCGGAAAACTGCCGACCGGCGCTGGGCCCCAGTAGTGATCATCGTAATGCGGAAAGGCCTTGGCCCAGCTGCGCTTCAGGCGCGG
>JANXVS010000211.1 GCA_025351555.1 Pseudomonadota bacterium
CGCACCCTGCGCGCGACCACGCCCGAGGAAGGTTTGGCTGTGCTCGCGCGTGAGCGCGTGGATTTGGTCGTGCAGGACATGAATTTCCACGCCGACACCACGTCGGGCGAGGAGGGCGTGGCGCTATTCCGTGCGATCCGCGAGCAGCATCCGGATTTGCCGGTGATCCTGCTCACGGCGTGGACGCATTTGCCGACCGCGGTCGAGCTGGTCAAGGCCGGTGCTGCCGATTACCTGTCCAAGCCCTGGGACGATGCGAAACTGCTGGCAACGGTGGAGAACCTGCTCGAGCTTGGCGAGAGCACGCGCGAAGTGACGCGCCTGCGCGGCGAGCGCCGCGAACATCGCAGTGCCTTGTCGCAGCGTTTCGATCTGCGTGGGTTGGTGTTTTCATCCAGCGCGATGGCGCGTCTGGTGGAACTGGCCGTGCAGGTTGCGCGCGCGGATGTGCCGGTACTCATCACGGGTCCCAACGGCGCCGGCAAGGAGCGCATCGCCGAGATCGTGCACGCCAACTCGGCAGTTAAGGCGGGTCCATTCGTCATCGTCAACTGCGGCGCACTGCCGTCGGAGTTGATCGAGGCAGAACTGTTCGGTGCCGAAGCTGGCGCCTACACCGGGGCAAACAAGGCGCGCGAGGGACGCTTTGAACTTGCCGATGGCGGCACGCTGATGCTGGATGAGATCGGCAATTTGCCGCTTTCCGGACAAATGAAATTGCTGCGTATTCTTGAGACTGGCCAGTTCGAGCGTCTGGGTTCGAGCAAGACACGCCAGGTCAAGGTGCGTTTGCTGAGTGCGACCAATGCCGATCTTGCGAGCATGATCCGCGAAGGACGTTTCCGCGAAGACCTGTTCTACCGCTTGAACGTGATCGAACTGGCGCTGCCGCCATTGGCTGCGCGCGCCGACGATATCCTGCCGCTGGCGGAACATTTTCTCGGCGCGGCGGCGAGCCTTTCCGCCGAAGCGCGAGTGGCATTGACGGACTACGCCTGGCCCGGCAACGTGCGTGAACTGAAGAATGCAATCCAGCGCGCCAGCCTGCTGTGCCGCGACGGTACGATCCAGCCGGCCGATCTGGGCCTGGTTGCACGCGCACCGGCACCGCGCCCATCGGCAGTGGCGGAACCCGATCGCGGCGCGATCGAAGCGGCATTGGCGCGCGCGAGCGGTGTCATCAGCCAGGCCGCCGCGGATCTGGGGTTGTCGCGACAGGCGTTGTATCGACGGCTGGAGAAGCTGGGTATTGAGACGTAGTTTTTCCATGCGCCTGTTTTCTCTCGAAGGCAAACTCACCGCCCTGCTTAGCGCCGTGCTCATTGCCGGCGTCGTGGTTACTGCACTATTGATTCGGTGGTGGTTGCCGCCGTGGCTGGCTGTCCTGGGTGCATGTCTGGTTTTGATCCCGATTGTCGTCGTGGTGGCGCGCTCGGCGATGGCGCCATTGACCAGCCTGTTGCGTGTGCTCGCCGGCAGCGTCGCGAGTTTTCGTGATGGCGATTACAGCGTCTCGCTGGCCGAGCGGCGCCGCGACGAATTCGGCGAACTGGTGCGCACCCACAACGAGCTGGGCGGCGTGCTGCGCAACCAGCGCCAGCATCTGTTTCAGCGTGAACTGCTGCTGGATACCGTGGTGCAGAATTCGCCGACCGCGTTGCTGCTGGTGGATGCCAGTGAACATGTCGTCTACACGAATCTGGCCGCGCGAACGCTGCTGAATGGCGGGCGGCGCATGAATGGGCTGGATTTCACCGCGATCGTCGCCGAATGTCCGCCCGCCCTGGCCACGGCGCTGGCATCGCGCCAGGATGGCTTGTTCAGCGTAACCCTTGAGGGCGAGGAGGAAACCTATCATTTGTCGCAGCGCGACGTGCGCCTGCACGGTCGGGCGCACCGCTTGCTGCAATTGCGACGGCTCACGCGCGAGCTGTCGCGGCAGGAAGTACAAACGTGGAAAAAGGTCATCCGCGTCATCAGTCATGAGTTGAACAATTCGCTGGCGCCGATTTCCTCGCTTGCGCATTCCGGACGCGAACTGGCGCAGCGGGGCGATGGCGCGCGACTGGCGACGGTGTTCGACACCATCGAAGAACGCACGCGGCATCTGGATGGTTTCATCCGCGGCTACGCGGAGTTCGCAAAATTACCGCAGCCGCGTTGCGAGGCGGTGAGATGGGACGAGTTCCTGCGCCAGCTCGCCCAGCACTATGCGTTTCATCTGGCGGATTCAAATTTGCCGGATGAACCGGGATGGTTCGACCGCGCCCAACTCGAACAGGTCTTGATCAATCTGCTCAAGAACGCGCATGAATCCGGCAGCGCCACCGGCGCCATCGAAATAGCGGTCATGCCGCGCAGCGGCGAAGTGCGCATCGATGTGAGCGATCGTGGCGAGGGCATGAGCGAGGCGGTGCTGGCGAACGCGTTATTGCCGTTCTATTCGACCAAACGCAGCGGTTCGGGTCTGGGCTTGGCGCTGGCGCGCGAAATCGTCGAAGCGCACGCTGGCCGCATCACCCTGGCCAATCGCGAAGGCGGCGGTCTGACGGTGGCGCTCACCCTGCCGCAAAGTCCACGCGCGCCGATGTTATGATCGGCGCGAGGGTTTTGCGCGAATGGCTATCGGTTCCATCCAGATTCCCGGTTACGAAATGCTGCGCCCACTGGGCACGGGCGGTATGTCGACCGTTTACCTCGCGCTGCAACGCTCGCTGGACCGCAAGGTCGCGATCAAGGTCATGCGCCGTTCCGGCGACAGTGGCTCCGATGACATAGCCCAGGCCGAAAAGCGC
>JANXVS010000276.1 GCA_025351555.1 Pseudomonadota bacterium
GCGAGCTGCCGCCGGTGAAAAAGCATGCCGCGAACAACATGCCGGCAAGAACCAACAGCGGGCGATCCCGGGATGCGGTTACGGATGGCGCCGCCAATCAGGTTACCTGCGCGCGCGTATGAATTGTTTGTCGTCGAACCCAGTCATAAGCTCAAAGCAGCAATGCAGTTAGGTAACGACAATGCTCCGAGTCCGCCCCAAGAAGTTGGGCGTCTTGAACTCGAACCCCACCCAACCTCGTCAACGGCTTATGGGGGGATTATTATCGTCGTTGTTGTTGATCACAACGCCGATAGCGACAGCGACCGCTATGGCCGCGACAGTAGCTCCGGTACCCCACCAAGCGACGACCTTGCAGTCGGCATCGATCTTGTATACGCCCGGCTCATCGTAGGTACGCTTGCAATGGTCGTTATAAACGACCGTCGCTGAGCTGTCCTTGGCGACCATCAGGCGCTCGTCCTTGATCAATTTCTCTCCGGTGTTTGCGCTGACAAATTCACCGCCCGTGCTGGTCATGACCACGCCTTTGTTCACCTCAAGCTTGGCAACAGTTTTGTCTTGGTCGCCCGGCTGGGCGACAGCGCCAAGAGACAGCAACGCCAGCGCGCTGCAAAGCAAGGTTTTCGAGGTCAGCTTGTTCATGTGCTTGTCCCGCAGTTAAAACTCTTGGCTAGTCTAGATCAATTGGACGCCTATTGACAAGGCGAATATTTGGCGGTAGGGCGGCTAACCGAATTCGTTGCCCGGAGTGCCTTGGCGGAGGAAGCGTCGGCGCGGCTGCCAGTCATTGCCCGGGTGCAAGAGCCTGTGAGGCTGCTTCGTTGTCGATCGAAAAATCGTCAAACCAGATATCGCCAAACACCTTCATTCCGGCGGCGGCGGCGCCCTGATTGCGCAGCCACAGGCGTTGCGCAGGACAATTGTCCTCGGGAATCACAAAAAGGGTATCCACCTGTTTCCACTCGAATTTCCCATACAGAAGAACGCTGACAGTGATCGGTTTGCTTTGCGCCTGGCAGCTGATGACCCATTGCAAGCCCTTGTCGCTGCGCAAGTCCGTCGCGCGCGCGCGAAACCGAAGTCGATATGCCCCCGGCGCGAGTAACAGACTCTGCTCGAAATTGATGTCCGCGACCCTGCGCCCGGAAAAGCTCACTTTCATCGCAAACGCTCCGGTCGCGCCGGCCACGGCGTCACGACTCATCGTGACTCCTGCAGTGTGACCGACACGCCAATCAAATCCCGAGGACGACGGCTCGGTCTCAAAACGACCGTTGTACAGAGGTGGCAGTGGGGTATTTGGCGCATGTGACAATTCGCCTGCCCATCGGCTGTATGCCTCGCCCCATCGCCCGGCCAGCATGAGTTGGGCCAACCAACGATCAAGCTCATCGCTCGACAATGCGTGCTCGCGCTGCAGCGCTCCGTAAACGGCGCTGATGGACTCGTGACTGCCACGCGAGAGCAACGCTGAGAGCATACCGGCCCTCCACGACGGCGCCTCAATCAGCGCGTGCGACAAAGCGGGGGCAAAACCAGACACATCCGCCAGTTGAACCATAACGGGGAAAAGGGCATCGGACTGCTGTGGCGCGATCCGCAACAATAAACTGATTTGCTCAATCGCCTCGGGAAAATGACCGTTGCGCAACTGTTCGTCAACAAGCCACGCGCGTGCATGCGGATCTCGCGGCGCGCGATGTACGGCCAGCTCGTTCAGGATTTTGACCTTCGCCGTCTCACCATTGGCTTTGGCCGCTTCGGCCAGCAGCACAAATGCCCTGCCTTGAAGAGGCTCGAAGCGGAGCAGCTCTCGCGCAACAGCCGCCGCCGCGTCCGCTTCATGCTGCACCAAATGGCGCTGCGCCAGTGCCAGCATCGCCTTCGGGTTATGTGGCTCCCATTCCAGGGCGCGCGCTGGATCATCCGCAGCCCAGTGATCGGCCAACCCCAGCGCGACCACTTGCCAGGCCGCGCCACCCGCAAACACAGCCAAGATGGCAAAGCCTGCGATGCCGCGCAGTGCCATTATTGAGCGGGGCTCAGTTCGACGCGCGTCACCAGCCACATCTTCTCGCGCCAGATCATATCCATGACGATGCGCCCCCGTTCCGCAACGCTGCTCCCCCGACGCAAGCGGTAATCCGCGCTCAACGCCGCCGCTTCCTTCGATATCTTCCATATCGGTGTTTCCACCTCGAAGCCACCCGATGCGCGCGCTTGATTTCGTTCCAACAACGCGGCGCGTTGCTGCTCGGCGTTCATCTGACCGCGAACATCGTTCCAGACCGGTGGTGGCTTCAAGCGCGCGTTGCCAAGATATGCCGCCACTTCACCGATTCGCTGGCGAGCGAGGTCAAACCTCGCGAAGGCATCTTCAGTAGGCATGACTGCATTAGTGGCAGCTTGCGCAGAAGATTTTTGCACCAGGACAGCAAGAGTGGCTCGATCTGCTACTGCCACATTTGGGGCACTCTCGGGCGGACTGGGAACTTCGGTTTCTTTGAGATGAACGGCGTCGATGCTGCCAGGGGGCGTCAAAGGGGCAGGCTGGCTCCGCTGCAAGCGCGAATCGCGACGCTCAATGTTCTCTGCGGTGACGCGTCGCGACTCGAGAGGCACTCCGGCGCCTCGTATCTTGTCGACGTGTGGCAGATGATCGACGCCAGCCTGAGTCGATTGGGCAACTTCACTCGTCGTTGGCCACACCGGTTGGATCGCTGCGATCGGCGGCGACTGGATGTCCGCAACGACTGGCAACGACACTGGCGTCGCGGGCGCAGGAATATGCACCTGTTCCTGTGCCGTGTCGGCTATTGGAGTCTGCTGTTCGACCGTCGACGTCGCATCAGGTGTTACCGCTGCCGTCGAGCCTTGCGCAATGTCGTGCACGGCAGATACTGACTCAGTGGCGACCTGCGGCTGGACAGGCTCCTTGATCAGCGGCAAATCGGGTGATGCGGGTTTGACCGCAGTATCACGGCGCGCGTCCCCCTGTTTCGTATCGGGCGGCGCAAAATCGTCGGACACCTTGGCATCACGCAGGGTCAGACCTAGAACCAGCAAGCCCAGGCAAATGCCAAGAGAAATGGCCAGCGCAATTCGTCGCGACCAACTCGCGGGCCGCGGCAGCGGCGACGCAGGCACCCATTCGTGCGTTCTGAGCGGAGTGTACGCATCCGAGTCGGCAGATTGAATCGCATCCCGAGCTTCGCCGCCCGCTGCGTACTGACGACGTGCGACTTCGGTGCGCAGATGCCGCCATGCCCAATTCACGCGAGTCGCCAAGAGAGCCTCCCATTCCTCTCCGCGACGATCCGGATGCAGCCAGCTTTGCAGCCATCGGTAATGTCGGCGAATGCGCTCGGGTTCTGCATCGGCGGCAAGACCGAGTACTCGATAGGCATCTGCATCTGGTTGAAACAGCACTTGCTGCAGATAGAAGCGGACCGCTTCGAGAATTGTCTGCTCGGTCTCGCCGCTCATTGCCGCAGCTTCTCGAAGCTGTGGCTGACTACCTGTCGCCAACTGGATTACCTTATCGATGTCGCCGGGAAGCGGCCGACCCAGTAATTCGAAGCGATGCGTCGGCGCTCGATATAGACCAAGAGCAAACTCGAGTGCGTCGCCGTCCATCGCTGCCCTTATTTATTTCGCATCAAGGCGCGGAGTATTGCCGTAGGAGGCCTGGGTGTCATAGTAGTAGTAACCGTATCCTCCGGTCCTTGCCTCATGCTGCGTCAGCAGCGCGCCGATCAGCCGGGCGCGCGTTGTCTTCAGCCGCCTCATGGCTGATAGCGCGGATGCGATCTTCGTCACACGAGACCGGATGACAAGCAGCGTCCCTGTGCAAGCATTCGCAAGAATCGGGGCGTCGGCGATTCCGAGTATGGGCGGCCCATCGATGATCACCTGATCATACTTTTCGGCGCTCGTCATCAAAAGCGAGACCAGTTTGGGCCCTGCCAGCAATTCTGTCGGGCTCGGCGGCGGCGGACCCGACACCATGATATCGATGCGATCGTCGCTCGTTTTCATCGTCGCTTGAGCCGCTGTTGCCGCTCCCGCGAGCAGGTTGCTCAGCCCTATCCCCGCAGGCAGACCCAGCGCCTTGCTCAACGACGGCCGGCGTAAATCGCCTTCGATCAACAGCACACGCTTGCCCAGTTGGGCGAAATTACGCGCCAGGGTCAATGCAGTAGTGGACTTGCCTTCATTCGCAGCCGGACTGGTGATCAGCAATACCCTGGGCACCCCTTGGTCGGTCGAGAACTGCAGAGCGGTGCGCAGCGATCGGTAGCTTTCGGAGAACGCTGAACGCGGATCCTTGAGCGCTGTTTCCGGCGTCTGCTTGGTAACTCTGGGAATGATGCCAAGCACCGCCAAGTGCAAACGCTGCTCAACGTCTTCGGGCGTCTTGAGTGTGTCATCGAGATGTTCAAGCAACAGCGCAAGCATCACTCCAATCATCAGACCGATCAGCGCTCCCACCTGGATGTTGCGCGACAGGCTTGGCGAGAAACGACTCGTCGGAACTTCAGCGCGATCCACGATCGAGAGGCTGCTGGATTTCAAGCCTCCTGCCATGCCGACTTCCTTGTAGCGCTGCAGCAAGGCGTTGTAGAGCTGACGATTGGTGTCAGCATCACGTTTCAAGATGTTGTATTGGATAGTGCGGCTGTCGACCTCGAGTGTCTGCGTGCGCAAACTTGAAAGTTCTGCCACCAGCATCTTCTCTTGCGCTGCAGCCCCGTCATACTCCGCCTTTACTGACGCGCGGATGTTCGCGAGCGATGCTGTAACCTGCTTTTGCACCTCGTCCATCTGCCCCTTGAGGGCAAGCATGGCGGGGTAGTCGGGTTTGAATGTCTGCAACTTGTCCTGGTAGTCGCTCTGAATCTGCGCCAGCTTTTGCTGCAGCTCTTGTACGACGGAACCCCTCAGCATATCGGAAGGCAACGCGGCACCGCTGGCAACTTTCGCCTGGTTCCAGCGCGCCTCCGCGCGGATACGCTGATCCTGAGCCTTGGCCAACGACTGGTTGAGATCCAGAAGGTTCTGCCCAACCAAAGATGACCCGGTAGCAGTAGGGAC
>JANXVS010000323.1 GCA_025351555.1 Pseudomonadota bacterium
GACCCGGATATCGCTCCCGGCGTCGGCACCACGATTCCCGGCGGGCCGAATTATCGCGAGGCGCAATTATGCATGGAAATGATTGCCGACTGCGGTCGCATGGGCTCACTGGACATCGTCGAACTCAATCCCTCGCTCGACAATCGCAATCGGACCGCAAAGCTGTGCGTGGATCTGGTTGAAAGCCTGTTCGGGAAATCGACCTTGATGCGGGAATAGGGCGTCAGTCGAATCCATTGTAGAAGATGTCGTCAGTCGTGTTTAAACACCCCGACGGACTCGCGGTGATCGCGGGCAGCAGCACTTTGTTGATGTGCGTTGGGTGAAATTGCAAGACGTTCTGACCCGTCGGTCCGCAGCCTGGAAAATTACAGTAGCTCATGATCGTACCAGCCGGCGCTCCGGGCCCGCTGCTGGGGCAGCTTGTTGCTCCGGCGTAGCAACCGAGGCTACTTTCTGCGTTGTAGCACTGGTCGATAGTATTCGTGGCGACTTTCGCCGCGCCAGAGGTGGTGTCTGTGCAGTGCGTATGGTCGGCGCCGAAGTTGTGGCCAACTTCGTGCCCAACCAGCAGTGCGGAAAACGGTGGGCCGAAGAAGGGATTGGTGCTGGTGCAGACCTGATTGACACTATAGCTGCCCACTGTGCGGCCGCCTGACGCGGCAAAACCCGCCTCGCAATACTGATTGATCCAGGCGATGCCTGCCGCGCTGCAACTATTTGCAGTGCTGGGTTGCTGCCCCGACAATAAAATTGCGAAAGCCCGAGTAGGCGAGCCATTGGGGTGGTTGACTTCCCAGTAGTTGGAGAAAAAATTCAGTTCCGCTGGACTCGCTCCCGGGGTGAAGCTGGTGTACGGATCGGTGGCGCTGGTCTGGTAAAATGTCGTGCCCACATAGAGCCGCACGAGCAGGTCGCGTTCGTACATCGTGTTCATGATATTGAACATACTCGCGATCCAGTTGGTCGCGCTCGCCTGGTTGTTACTGAACAGCTTGGACATGAACAGACTGTCGGTATCCACCGCAACGGTGGCGAACCGTAGCGCATGCGTTGCCGCTGCTGGGGTCGTGGCGGGGCTGACGGTGCGGGCCGCGCTCAAGCGCTTGGCCAGATCATCCAGGCCATGCGTATCCATGTCTTCCAGATCGTTGCCGCAGCGATAGTCGAACTTGAATCCTGAAGGGAGCGTTTCGTCGAGCGGCTTGGCAGCGAGTCTATTCACGCCGGAGGCGTTGACGCTTGCGCTCAGTACGAATAAACCCTCCGGCCCCGAGCCGTTGCCTTCGGCGAACGACGCCTCCGGATTCAGCGACATCGCCACGCGCGCGCTACCGTCATCGGAATAGCCGCGCAGGAAGATGCGATTGCTGCGCGGCACTTCCTTGCGGCCGTGAGCGGTCATCACATACAGATGGGCATCATCCGCGTAGATTTGCACGCGCTTGAAGCGGATTGAGGCGGCATGCGTGGGACTCACCGGAAACGCGTCGAGCGTCAACGCCTGCCCGCGATGCAGTGCAGACAAGTGATTCAGGGTTGCTCGATCCAGCGAACGTTCGGCGGCGGTCGCCAAATGCGCGCCGGCGATCAATGCGAAGAAAGCAACAACGCGAACACTCGGCGAAAAGTTCACAGCGAACTCCTGTGACGCCAGCAGGCGCTGTCAGTCTAATCCGAATGCTGTAGAGACGCATGTGAACAGGGTCTCGGTTGAATCGAGCCCATTGAATTGAGCGCCGCTGCTACCTGTAAGTCGCAGCGGCGCTTCGCTACTCGAATCAGCCTGCCGGATCCGGCACAAACTGATTCGGAAACGGTTGCGGCTCGATAGCAATGGGGCGTGGCGTTGGGATGACGCCACGCGCGACCAGGTTGCGATAGCTGTCGTACCACACCGAGACGAGTTCGTTCGGCCGTGAACTCTCGCGCTCGAAACTCGTGTAGCTCGCATGCGAGGACTCGCGCGCACCGTGGCCGGTGCCAAGCGATTCTTCCGGTTTCGGGGTCGGGCGCGCCGCGGCAAGGCCATTGTCGGCGCGCACTCCGCCGGCCGGCGCGCTCATCGACTTCGCAGCCGCTTGTGCGGCGCCGCTGGCCGTTGTTGCCGGAGCCTGCGCCGAAGCTGCATCGGCGGCAGCGGCGGGTGGCGCCGGCGCGG
Source organism: Pseudomonadota bacterium (assembly GCA_025351555.1). GTDB lineage: Bacteria > Pseudomonadota > Gammaproteobacteria > Xanthomonadales > Rhodanobacteraceae > Rudaea. Next base: position 2,162 of record JANXVS010000323.1, read on the forward strand.
CTTCGCGTGCAGCGATCTTCTCGTCGCGCTCGCGCCAGACTGGCTGCTTCTCGCGGAACACCGCAACGCCGATCACGCCGACATTGTTCGGTCGGCCGGTACGCGCGGCGTAGCTGTTTTCCAGCGCGGTGAAATTGAACTGGGCGATTTCGGACATGTCCTTGCGCCAGCCGTCCACTTCGGTGCTCTGATACGCATCGAGCACATAACCGGACTGATAAGTATCGGCCGTCTGGCCGGTAATCGCGTTGACGCCGTCGACCGACAGCACCGTCATCACCCGCGCGCCAGTGCGATTGACGATGCGCACGGCGTAACGGTGGCCAGGCGCGCCGGCGATGTAGAGTTTGCCGTTGTGCATATGCGTCGGCAGCGTGCTGCCGGTATCGCGGTCGATCACGCCGACATCGACCAGATTTCCAGCGCGAGCAGCGGATGAACAGGAAAAAGCAGCAGTAACCAGAACAGCAAGCAGGGATTTCATGGGCACTCCTTCGTTGGCAAGTGAATGATGGAACGAGGCGGGGCATGCGGCGGGGTTAGGGCCGGTGGCCAGCTTGCCGTGGCCAAGTCGGCAGGCGTAAGATATGCGCACGCACTATGCGCATTTGAGGTGTGCCATGACGAAAGCAGTTCTGAAGAAGCCGACGAATGTCACGATCCGCAGCGATCTGCTCGACGAGGCGCGCGCGCTGAAAATCAATCTGTCGCAGGAATTTGAGCAACACCTGAGCGAAGTAGTGCGCAAGCAGCAGGGCGAGCTGTGGAAACGTGAGAATCGCGAGGCGATCAAGGCCTACAACAAGTTCGTCGCAGAAAACGGTATCTGGAGCGACGAGTTTCGCACATGGTAGTGCGCCGCTTCGACGTATTCCGCAATCCGAGCCTGGCTTCCACGAAGAAGGTGCCTTATTTCCTCGTCGTGTAATCGGATTTGCTCGATGAATTGGATACCTGCGTCGTGTTGCCCTTGGCGAGAATCCAGGCCGCCAAGGGCTCGGCTGCCGCGCGCTTGAATCCGGAATTCGAGATCGAGAATACTGCCGTGGTACAACTGACCCAGCTCATCGCCGCAGTTCCAGTGGATTCATTGCGCAAGCATGTCGTCAATCTCGAGTCGCAGCGCGAAGCGATCCTGCGCGCGATCGATTTTCTTTTCAGCGGCATTTGAAATTTAGAGAATGGCATGTCAAAAACCCGCATCCTCACTGGCATCACCACCACCGGCACGCCGCACCTGGGCAACTATGTCGGTGCAATTCGTCCGGCGATTGCTGCCAGCCGGCATCCGGGCGCCGAGTCGTTTTATTTTCTCGCCGACTATCACGCGCTGGTCAAGTGCGACGACCCGGCGCGCATCCAGCAATCGACGCTGGAGATTGCGGCGACCTGGCTGGCCTGCGGACTGGATCCGGAAAAAGTAGTTTTTTACCGCCAGTCCGACATTCCGGAAATTCCCGAGCTGACCTGGCTGCTGACCTGCGTCACCGCCAAGGGGTTGCTCAATCGCGCGCATGCATACAAGGCGGCGACGGATGCAAATCGCGAAAAAAGCGAAGATCCGGATGCCGGCATTACGGCGGGTTTATACATGTACCCGGTGCTGATGGCGGCTGACATCCTGATCTTCAACGCACACAAGGTGCCGGTGGGACGCGACCAGGTGCAGCATATCGAGATGGCGCGCGATATCGGCCAGCGTTTCAATCACCTCTACGGTGGCGAATACTTCACGTTGCCGGAAGCGGCGATCGAGGAAAACGTCGCGACTCTGCCCGGTCTCGACGGGCGCAAGATGTCGAAGAGCTACAACAATACAATTCCGCTCTGGCTGCCCGAGAAGGAATTGCGCAACGCCATCTTAGGCATCGTCACCAATTCACAGGTGCCAGGCGAGCCGAAGAATCCGGACGAGTCGCATATTTTCAGCATCTATCAGGCGTTTGCGGGTCCGGTGCGTTCGGCGGCGATGCGTGCAGCTTTTAAAAATGGCATCGCGTGGGGCGAGGCCAAGCAGGTATTGTTCAATTGCATCAATGCTGAACTGGGCCCGTTGCGCGAGAACTTCGAAAAGTTGATCGCTTCCCCGGAAACGATCGAGGACCTGTTGCAGGCAGGCGCCAGTAAAGCGCGCGAGCGGACCTTACCGTTCATTCGAAAATTGCGTGGCGCCGTCGGCATTCGTTCGTTACATACTTCCTCGGTTGCTTCTACTGTGCAGTCGACAGCTGAAACAGTGGGGCAGAAAGCACCACGCTTCGTGAGCTATCGAGAGAACGACAAAGCTTACTTCAAGTTGATCGATTCAAATGGTTTGGTCTTGCTTCAAAGCGTGCCGTTTGATTCTCAGCGAGATGCGGGTCGCGTCATCGCCGCAATTAAACAGCAAATGTCTCTGAAGACCGATGGCTCGGGCCGCGTGGTGATGGTTGAGACCAGCGTTGTAGCGAAACTCATGGATGCCATACGGCCTGATGTCGAGAATGCACTTCAACGAATTAATGCATTAGAGGCAAGCAAAAAGAACGCTTCGCCCGCTAGTTAGGCAAATAATCATTCGCCTCGACCAGTTTGAACCCCGGGCTGTCCCGCACACACTGGCGCAGCAAATACGCGTGTCCGGCACCGTAGACCACCACTATGCGGTCACTGGGTTCCGCCAGTTGTACCAAATGCGCGCAAATAGCATTGTTGCGCGCCTGCCAGGCGCGCAGCAGCGATTCGCCGGGCTGGTTGGTGCCGTCGCCGAAGCCCCGCACGTCGCGGTAAAATTCATTGGATTCCGCAATGTTTTGCGGGTCGTTCAAGTAGCGCAGCGCCTGGCCGACCGTTCCCGTTTTGAGGACGCGGTTGAGCCCGTACAGCATCTGCTCGGTTGCCGCATTCATTGCATCGAGCCGTTCCGGCAGCGAAGAGCCATGAGTCGCGGCGTATCTCTTCACTGCGGCGTAGGGAAAATTGCCGCGTACATCGATACCCCAGACATCGTTGAGCCGGACTTGTCTGGCCAGACGGAATCCGATCTGCACGACTTCGTTGCGCGAAGTGGCAAGCCTGCGGTCAAGATAATCGTCATACTTGACGACTCTTGCCGGCCAGTCGCCCGCCGCGAGCGATTCAACGGCAATCTTGGTTGGCCTGAAGCGCGCCAAGGCGTTGGTGACGGCGGCAAGTTCGTGCTGCCGTCTGGGCAGCAGGATGTCGTCGTCCTTGATGTTGTGCCGGTCAAGCCCTGGATTGGCCATGTGATGGGTGGCGAGCACCATGGCCTGGACCTGGGCGGCGCGCACCGGGGACGCCAAAATAGCCAGCAGGACAATAAGCCGACCGACACCACGCATGGCCAATTCCTCGTCGCAAAACTGGCGGCTCGGCGCCAGACGAGGATAGGTTTAGTCGATACAGGCTGAATCCTACGTTAGGGCCATTCGTTCAGATGCGCACCGACCTCCTCGCGCTGTTTGCGCACCACGCAAAAACGGTGTCCCGTCGGCGCCTGCATCACCCACCAGCGTTTGATGAATGCGACGCGCTTGGCGCCCAGCGCTTCCAGGCGCGCGACTTCGGCGTCGAGGTCGTCGGTTTCGATATCCAGATGAATGCGAGGCTCGTGATCGACCCGCTGCAGCAACAGAAACGGTTCATCGGTGTCGGTTCTCAATTCCGCGTACTTGCCGTCGCCATCCTGATCAGAGTTGGTAACCGGCCGACCCAGTGCTTGGCTCCAGAATTGGGTCGCGGCGGCGAGATCGTCGACGCGACAATCAAGCACGAAGGCGCTGACGCGGCTCTTGTGCATGTCTATTTCGCCAGCGCGAGATCGTCGAGCATCGCCTTGAGAAAACGCGCCGCTTCGCCGCCGGTCGCGGCGCGATGATCGAAAGTCAGCGACAGCGGCACCACGCGATGCGTTTCAATCGCGCCCATCACGGCGACGACCTCGTGGCGCAGCTTGCCGGCGGCGACGATCGCGACGCACGGCGGCACTACGATCGGCGTCGCGTAGCGGCCGGCGAAGATGCCAAAGTTGGAAAGTGAAATGGTATACCCTTTCAGTTCTTCCGCCGGAATGCTGCGGGCCCTGACCTGATCGCGGATGCGGTTGATCGCCGTGCGCAGGCCAGCGGCGTCAAGCACATCGGCATTGCGCAGTGCCGGCACGAACAGGCCGTCGTCGGTATCCACGGCGATGCCGATGTCGACGTGCGGATGCAGGGTGCGGGTGAGACCGTCCCCATCGAACCACGCATTCAAAGCTGGCACGGCTTTGCAGGCAGCCACCACCGCGCGGATCAGGCGCACGGTCATGTCGTTGCCCGTCAGCCAGGCATGGATATCGGCGTCGTCGGCAAGGGTGGTCGGCACGACCTTCGCGTGTGCATCGGCCATCACCCGCGCCATGTTGCGGCGCACGCCCTTGAGCTGATCCGGCTGGCCGTAGGCTGTGGCCTGCGTCGGCGGTGCGGTGCGCATCGGTTGGCCGGAGGCGGACAGCGCGGTACGCGCGGGTGCAGAAGGTGTCTGCGCTGGCGCGCTGGTGAGTGCAGCCGCATGCGCAGGCGTCTGGACTGCCGCCGAGGGCCTTGCCGTTCCCGCAGCGGCCGCATTCTTCACGTCTTGCATCGTCGCCACGCCATCGGCGCCAATGGGTATAACTTTGGACAAATCCACATTGAGCTTTTTCGCCAAGGCGCGCACGGCGGGCACCGCTTTCACACCGCCGACCGCGACGGTCTGTTCACTATGGACGCGGTCGCTGGCTTCCATCGCGCCGACTACGGTGCCGGCATCGGCGCGCGGCGCCTTGCCGCCGCTGGAGATTTCGCCGCCGTCGTCAGAGGCGATGACTTTCTTTGCATCATCAGGCGCCGCCGAGCCGACGCTTTTGGGGGGCGTGGCTTTCGGCGGCCCATGATGATGCCCCGTGGCCTCAGCGTCCGCGCGCTGTGGCAGTTTGGGATCGATCTCGACCTCGACAAGGGCCGCGCCGGTGTCAATGACATCACCGTTTTTGCCGTGCAGCTTCGTCACTTTTCCAGAATACGGCGCCGGCACTTCGACGACCGCCTTTGCGGTTTCCATCGAAACCAGCGGCGCGTCGAGCTTGACGATGTCGCCTTCCTTGACGAGCCATTCGACGATGGTGGCGTCGGGCAGGCCTTCGCCGAGGTCGGGGAGATAGAAAGTTTTGATGTCAGCCATGGATGTTTCCCGAATCGGATGTGGAATGTGTCGGCGCGTTACGCGACTTTCGCAGGGCCACACAGGCAAGCATCGCCATCAGTGCGCTCAAAAACGCCAGCGTCTGCTGATCGTACGCCGGTAACGGAATCGGTGGAGACAATCCAATGCCAAGCGAGAACTCGGCATATACGAAAGTGGGAAAGGTCCCGTCGATGATCCTTAGCGTGTAACTGCCACGCGACAGCGCCGGCAGATGCAATCTGAACGGTCCGTAGTAAGGCCCTCCGCCAGGGCAGATGAAGCCGCAGCCTGAACCGAACTTGGCAGTAACAACATTTCCTGTGATCGTAACGTCGTTGTGATAGAAAGCAATCGATGACGGATTGGCGGACAAATAAACATCGGCATCGAAGGGCTGATTGACTGGCGGCGGCGAAGGAATCGTTGCCAATCGCGGCGATGGCGAAGTACTCTGGCTCAAAGCGATGTGCGGAAAGGTTGCAAAGAAAATTATCGCAACCAGCCACGGCATCAATGTACCGCCGCGAATCATGTTGAAGCGGCGAGCGTGCGTTTGGCCGCCGCCACGATGCGTTCCACGCTCGGTAGATATTTCATCTCCAGCCGGAACAGCGGAATGTGGGTATCGTAACCGGTGACGCGCTCGACCGGTGCAAGCAAGTCGTACATCGCGTGCTCGGCCAGGCGCGCGGCGATCTCGCCGCCGAAACCCGCAGTGCGCGGCGCTTCATGGACGATGACGCAGCGGCCGGTCTTGCGCACGGATTCGTGGATGGTGTCGAAGTCCAGCGGCTTGAGCGTGGCGACGTCGATCACTTCGGCGCTGATGCCGTCTTTGGCCAGAGCGTCGGCGGCTTCGAGCGATTCCTTGACCTGCGCGCCCCAGGTCACGAGCGTCACGTCGCTGCCATCGCGCAGCACGAAGCAGACGTCCAGCGGCAAGGCTTCGCCGTCGTCGGGTACTTCTTCCTTGTATTGCCGATAGATGCGCTTGGGTTCGTAGAAGATCACCGGGTCTGGATCGCGGATTGCCGCCAGCAGCAGGCCGTACGCACGGCCGGGCGATGACGGCAGCACGACGCGCAGGCCGGGTATATTTGTGAACAAATGCTCATTCGCCTCGGAATGATGTTCCGGCGCGCGGATGCCGCCGCCCCACGGCGCGCGGAATACCGCCGGGCAACTCATGCGGCCGCGCGTTCGCGTGCGCAAGCGCGCCGCGTGACAGGCGATGTGTTCCATCATCGGATAAATGAAACCTTCGAATTGCGCTTCCGCAATCGGCTTCATGCCTTGCGCGGCAAGGCCGACGGTGAGTCCAGCGATGGTGGTTTCATCCAGCGGCGTGTCGATGACGCGATCCGCGCCGAATTGATCCAGCAAGCCCGCCGTGGCGCGGAACACGCCGCCGTTGACGCCGACGTCTTCGCCGAGCACAACGACGGACGGGTCGTGTTTCATTTCCCAAGCCAGGGCCTGGGTGACGCCTTCGATCAAAGTAATTTGCGCCATGGCTATTCCTTGCGTGCGTCGAGCGCTAGGGCCTGCGCGCGCTGTTGCGCCAGATCCGTCGGCAATTCGGCGTAGACGAAGTCGAACATCGCCGTCAGCGGTTGCGATTTGGTTTCAAGATACGCATTCACTTCGATATCGACGCGTTTGCCGCATTCTTCCTTCCACGCTTCCTCTTCTTTTTCGCTCCAGGCTTTCTGCGCAATCAGATAGGCCTTCATGCGCTTGAGCGGCTCGCGCGTCCACGCCTCTTTGACTTCGGCGTCGGGACGATAGCGGCGCGCATCGTCAGCGGTGGTGTGATCGGACAGACGATACGTCACCGCCTCGATGACCATGCCGCCGTGGCCATGGCGCGCGCGCTTGATCGCGTGATCCATCGCCGCGCGCATGGCGATCAGATCGTTGCCATCCACTTGTATACTTTCCAGGCCCGCCGCAATGCCTTTCTGCGCCAGCGTCTTCGCGCCGGTCTGCGCCGATCTGGGCACCGAAATCGCCCACTGGTTGTTGACGATCACGCAGACCAGCGGCAGGGTCATCGCGCCGGCGACGTTGATCGCGCCGTAGAAATCGC
>JANXVS010000352.1 GCA_025351555.1 Pseudomonadota bacterium
ATTGCGGCGCGCGATGGGCAAGAAGAATCCTGCGGAAATGGCCAAGCAGCGCGTGACTTTCCGCGATGGCGCGGCGGTGAACGGCGTCGACGCGCACAAGGCCGATGCAATCTTCGACCTGATGGAAAAATTCGCCGGCTACGGATTCAACAAGTCGCACGCCGCCGCCTACGCCCTCATCACCTATCAAACCGCGTGGCTGAAAGTTCACTACCCCGCAGAATTCATGGCCGCGGTGCTGTCCAGCGACATGGACAACACCGACAAGGTGGTGAATTTCCTCGGCGAGGCACGCACGCTCGGCCTGACCCTGCTACCACCCGACATCAATGCCTCGCGCTACATGTTCGATGCGCTCGATCCGGCCGCAGGCACCGCGCGCTCTAACACGATCCGCTATGGTCTCGGCGCAGTGAAAGGCGTCGGCCGCGGGGCGGTGGAGAATCTGGTCGACGCACGCGAGCGCGGCGGACCGTTCCGCGATCTGGCGGATGTTTGCCGTCGCATCGATACGCAGAAGGCCAATAAGCGCACGTTCGAAGCACTGATTCTTTGCGGTGCGATGGATGCCCTGGCGAAAAATCGCGCGACGCTGATGGCGCAGTTACCCGAGTGCATGCGCGCCGCTGAGCAGCAGGCGCGCGACGTTCAAGCCGGGCAACACGACATCTTCGGCGCAAGCAGCACGACCCCGATGCCGACACAGCAACTGCCGCAAGCCGAGGATTGGCCAGTCGAGCGCCGACTTGCCGGTGAGCGTGAGACGCTCGGTCATTATCTCTCGGGCCATCCGACCGATGCTTGGCGCGAATTGATCGAGAAAATTGCAACGTGCCCGATCGGCGAGATCGATCGCCACCACAAACCACCACCGGCTGAACGGCGCTCGCGGTTCGCCGACCTGCAGCCCTTCGTGCTGATCGGCAGCGTCATCAATATCCGCAAGCAGGGCGACAGTCGCGCGTTCGTGCAGGTCGAGGATTTCTCCGGCAAGTTCGAGGCCGTGTTGTATCGCGAAACCTGGATCGAGTTCGGCCCGCTGCTCACGCGCGATGCGATCCTCGTCTTCGAGGGTGGCCTGTCGATCGACGATTTTTCCGGCGGCTACCAGTTACGCACACAGCGAGTGACCGCGATCGCCGCTGTATGCGAGCGCCAGGCACGGCTGCTGCGCCTGCGCTGCAATGGCATCGACGCGGATTTCTCGCGACGACTGCAAGCGGCGCTGTCGACCCATCGCGGCGGCGCGACGCCGGTGCGCCTGAGCGTGCGCACCGCCGGCGCGCAGGGCGATGTCGAACTCGGTGCCGAGTGGCGCGTGCGCGCGAGTCCCGCGCTGCGGAAGGCACTGGAAAGCCTCGACGGTGTGCTGGCGGCCGATCTGATCTACGGCCCGCCAGGCTAGATAGTGGAGCGGAGACGCGGCCCGCGCCGCAAGCCGCTATACTGCGCGCTTTGCGCCCCATCGTCGCCGAATGAACCCGAACTTCCTCGATTTTGAACAACCCATCGCCGAACTGGAGGGCAAGATCCAGGAGCTGCGCCATGCCAGCCATGGCCAGGCGTTCAATATCGAAGACGAAGTCGGGCGGCTCAAGGACAAGCTGCGGCACAAGACCGCGGATATCTACCGCAACCTGACGCCGTGGCAGGTCGCGCAACTCGCGCGCCATCCCTCGCGACCGTATACGCTGGACTACATCCAGACCATCTGTGAGGAATTCCACGAACTCGCCGGCGACCGCGCTTTCGCCGACGACGCCGCGATCGTCGGTGGCCCGGCACGCATCGACGGCCGCGCGGTGATGATCATCGGCCATCAGAAAGGCCGCGATACCAAGTCAAAAATCCGCCGCAACTTCGGCATGCCGCGCCCGGAAGGCTACCGCAAAGCGTTGCGTTTGCTGCAAATGGCAGAACGCTTCAAATTACCCATTTTCACTTTTATCGACACGCCCGGCGCGTATCCCGGCGTCGGCGCCGAGGAACGCGGTCAGAGCGAGGCGATTGCGCGCAATCTGCTGGAAATGTCCCAGCTCAAAGTGCCGATCATTTGCACCGTGATCGGCGAAGGTGGCTCCGGCGGTGCGCTCGCGATCGGCGTCGGCGACTGTGCAGTCATGCTGCAATATTCCACGTATTCCGTGATCACGCCAGAAGGCTGCGCCTCGATTTTGTGGAAAAGTACAGAACGGGCCAAGGATGCGGCCGATGCGCTTGCGATCACCGCGCCGCGCCTGCTGGAACTGGGTCTGGTCGACAAGGTCGTGCGCGAACCGCTCGGCGGCGCGCACCGCGATCCGCACGCGATGGCGGTGCGGCTCAAGGCCGTGCTGCTGAACCAGCTCGATACGCTGGAACGCAGCGACAGCGCCGGACTCGTTGAACAGCGCTACAAA
>JANXVS010000405.1 GCA_025351555.1 Pseudomonadota bacterium
AAAATTATGTGCAGCGCACGCGCGCCTTAAAGCGCGAAAAACCTTTATCTATAGCGCTTCCGCAGGCTTTTGACGAACGCCACTACACATAACTGGGAACTACACATAATGGCCGTTATGTAGAGCTCTACATAACGGCCACAAGCCGCCTCACGGCGTCATAAACTCGAGGCCCCAAAGCTGACACTCGCTTCGCACGCCTTATCGCCGCGAGGAGCGACATGAACGTGCCCGAACGACTAGCGACGTTTCTCAGAAGGCCATGCTTTCACCTGGATCCCATGCTCTTGGCTCCATTCCCGTAACGCATGCTCGATCGCATTTGCCTCGTAGTCGTACCATGATTGCAGGCGACCTTGATCTTCCAGGAAGGCTTTGAAGTTTGCGTAAGCGCCTGGATGCCCGAAGAACTCTTGCACGGTCCTTGTCGCTCCAGGCAGCTGTTCATCAGCAAACCGCAGCGCCAGCTTTCTGCCCAGGTCGAGATCGCGCTTGTCCGGAATCGCTAGATAGCGATCGGAGGTTTCGATGTCGTCAGGAACCTCATCCTCCATCTCTATGTCGGCCGACACCCAATGGACAGTGCCCGTATCAAGGCAGACAAATGCAGTGTTTTCCATAGCCGCACCTGAACTGATCCAATCGAGAGCCATAAGAAGATCATCGTAGTCGACGAAAACTGGCGTGGTCATGTGCAGATGGTGACGGAAGTAGGTTGGCACTTGAGGCTATGGCGATGTGGCACTTCAAAGTTGAAACGAGGCGCCGGCTTCACCGGAGACTGATTGCTTTTTGCGCGAGAAGTTTACGGTACCCCGCAGTGCCTTTGATGCGACCATATTCTTGTTCAACCCGACTACGATCAGCCGTTTCGAGCTGCCGGGAAATGGCGGCACAAACAAAGGCGCGCTCGTCGCCGTACTTTAGGACGGCCCAAGTGATGCCGCTCTGGTTGCCCGGCCAGAACGCGTGCCACGCATAGTGGTCAGAGCCGCGCCGTGCGCTACGTTTGATGTGAACGCCGACGAGGCCAGAAGAATTACGCTTCGTCATTCGATTTCTTGGTGGGGTCGATGGAGGAAGAGATGACCTGAGCACGTTTACCCAAGCAGTTGCCGCTTTCTTTGCGGCGGCCTGGGTCTTGTACTTGGCTAGACCGAAGTGCTCAGAATGCAGTTCTCCCTCTCGCATTATGCGAGCAGTGAAGCACTTCGACGCCCCGTTGTAGGTGATATTTACTGGACGCCTCATATAGGTGCATAACGCTTGAGCTAAGCGGCCGCTGCCGCGATGAGTAACAGTCTACCGCAACCCACCCGCAGCGGTCCGCTTGAGCGAATAGTTAGCTACCGTTCGCCAAAGCGCACCGATAACGAGCAGCAGGATGAGGACAGCCAATGACGGACTTGATAACGATGGTACTGAGGCCGGAGGCTGCGCAACCTCACTCAGAAAGAACACGACGTAGTGAGTGAGAGTTATTGAAGCGGAAAAGAAGTAGGGCGCCTCATCCGCGACAACGTATGCGGCGACACCGATCGCGCCAGGGTCATTAACCCTAGGGTCGGTGCTAAGGCTGCCACCGGCATAGTATGCAGGTGAGATGGCGAGACCGGTGGCGTCCGTTGTGACTGTTGCGCTGCTGCTCCCCGACTCGAAGTGCCCTGGCGCACCCGGAAATTCGCAAGGGGAGCCAAGAAGACTGAGGCAATAGCTACTCTCGAAGTAGACGCGCGCGTTGGGTAGAGGAGCGCCGGCCCTATCAGTGAGACGCACTACGAACTGCTGCGGAAAGACTTGGTTGAGGCCAGTTGTCTGTCCGTTCCCAGCGACGCTGACAAGCACGAATGGGTCCGCGCTTTGCGCTCCGGATATTGAACTGACTCCGGCAAGCAGAACCGCTACAAGGGGCAAGAAATAGCGCATGTTTAGGTAGCTAACGCTTGAATTAAGGGGAGCCGCGAAGCGGCTTCCCCTTGAATGAATTGTTAGGCGCCATCTTCATGGCCCGTGATTCCAGATGTCATACACGCACTTCCAGTTTCCACTGGCATCCCGACGCCAGATGGCCACTCCGCGACCTGCGACCGTCATGAGTTTGCCGTCCTGGCCTGGGAAAGTCATGGTGCTGTCATCAGTAGTGTAGCCCATGGTGCCGTCTTGGCTCACTGCCGCGCGCAGCGTTATCCAGCTGATGTGAAACCCCGGCGTTGCAAAGCTCTGTGCGACATAGTTCCGAATGGCTGCCTTGCCAACAACCAACGGAGCGTCTGCGGGAGTAATCGTCGCGTCATCGCTCCAGAAGGAAGTGACCCGGTCGCCGTCTTTACCTTCAGAAGCGGCAGCCGCCCATTCTTGATCTGTACGAAACAGTTCCTTTTGCGCGTTGCTCGCGCTTGGAACAGAAGCGCATCCAGATAAAAGCAGTACAGACGCCAAGAGTGCACTCGCGATCGTCTTCATGGTTATCTCCGGTGGATGTGAACCTGCATTTGACGCCTAACGAGTTAGGCACCAGCGCGGCAACCACTTTGGCTACTACCCTTGGACTCCGCATAGAGAAAGCCCGCGCAGAGTAGCGGCACTAGCAACGCAGCGACCTCAAATATGAAGGGATAATGCCAAACTGGGATGAGGCACACTAGAAGAATTGACAGAGCAGAAACGCTCGCAGCACCGAACCAACGAGAAATCGCGTAATTGCGCCAGATGCCCCAGGCCACCGCGAGCGCGAGAAGAAGGCCAGATGCTTCACCGACTATAACGATACCTTGCTGGTGCGCGAGACTGTAGCCCGGCGAGCCACTATGCCCGCCGCCAGCCGCTGCAGCTAGACCTCCGCTGGGCAGTGAGAACACGATGCCAACGAGCGCGCCAACTGTCACGAATGCGACGATAACGAGAAGCGAAACGATGGCCCGCAGAACAGCAATCATCGATCTCTGGTGCCTAACGAGGTTGTAGAAAAACTCCCCTGATCTTGCTTCAATACGCCAACGCAAACA
>JANXVS010000414.1 GCA_025351555.1 Pseudomonadota bacterium
CCGCTTCTCGGTGTGCACGAAGGCCGCGCTATCTACCTGCTGTACAACGGCATCCTCAAGGACAAGTCGGTTGCCGGCGGCAACGTGTTGACCGGGCCGGTGTTCGATATTCTTGTGTAGCTTCAGCGACTTCTGGACAAAATGCTAGCGTGATAATGAGAGACTTCAAACTGCTGCGGAGGCCCCGCAGACGGAGCGAAGTGAATGAGCAAACGCGAACATCGCCGATTTACGGCAGAGCAGAAACTGGAGATTTTGCGCGAGGCGGACCAGCCCGGCGTGACAGTAAGCGAGGTATGCCGGCGCCATGCATTGGCGGTGTCGGTATTTTATCGCTGGCGTGCGGTAGCCCTGGGTGGCTCTGCGGTGGCGCTCAAGCGCGACGCACAACGCACGCCGCGCAAGGATGATCCGGAGGCACGCCACAAGGCGGAAATGGAACGGATGCGGGCGGTGATCGCGGAGATCACGGCGGAGAATCTGGAGCTGAAAAAAAAGATCTGAGGTTGGATGATTTATACCGAGTACCGGCGGAGACGAAAGCGGCCGTGATGCAGATCGTAGAGCAAACCAAGCGACGCTCAGGGTGGCGGGTGTACCGCACCCTCTCCACCCTGGGCGTGCCGCGCAGCGTTTATTACACATGGAAGAGCCGCCAGGACCTTCAGGATCGGACGGCGAAGCCATGCCGGGTATACGAAGTGCTGCCCTAGGAGCGCGCGGCGATCTGCGAGTTTGCTCTGCAGTACCCGAAGATCGGCTATCGCAAGCTCACCTGGATGATGCTCGACGCGGGAACGGCCTGCGTCGGGGAGAGTACGGTTTACCGGGTTTTGAGCGCTGCGGACCTATTATCGCGCTGGAAGCGATCGACGGTCTCCAGCGGGGAATACAATTTCCGACCCAACGGGCCAAACCAGCAATGGCACGTCGACTGCATGTACGTGTGGGTCGCTGCCCGTTTTTACTTCCTGGTGAGCTTTGTCGATGCTTACAGTCGTTACATCGTGCACCACAAACTGTTAATGACCCTGGATGGCAAATCGATAGCGATCGAACTGCAGGCGGCTCTCGAAGCTGCCACGGGCGTCAAACCCCGCGTTGTGCACGATCACGGCAGTGAGTTCGTCAATCGCGACGTCGCGGCGGTGATCAAAACGCACAACCTGATCGATATCAAAACCAAACCGCGGCATCCGGAATCCAACGGGATTGTCGAACGCTTCAATGGCACCGTGCGCGACGAAACCGACAACAATTACGGAAACAACTATCTGCAGGCCGAAGCCATCATCGCCAAGCTCATGCAGCATTACAACGAAGAGCGACTACACGCAACATTGGGTTACATGACGCCAGCGACCTGGCATCGTGGGCAACCGGATGAAGTTCGAAACGAGCGTGCGCGGCGAATAGCTGCGGCCCGTGCGCATCGTAGAATGAACAACCAGCAGCGATTTATCGAGGCGGCCTAAGCGGGGAAAGTCTCTCTTTTTAACTCAAGCATTTTGTCCGGCTTGACATGAAGCGCGACAATCAGAATCCCGGAGATCGGCAGATTCTTGAGCAAGCCACCGAACGGATCCCGCCAATGTTCGGGCGCAAGCGTACCGATAACGATCGTATATGCCGCCACCATGGCGAGCATCAGGCTCAGCACGACACGCACACGTTGACCGAGCAGCAGCATCAGGCCGAGCACGAGATCGGCCATGCCAGACGCAAGCGTGATGCCTGATACCAGCGCGGGCGGCCAATGTGGGAGCGCCGCTTGCGCCGCTGTCGCCGGCAGCAGCAAGCCGACGCTGCCCGAGGCGATCCACACGAGTGCGAGTGTACAAATAAGCAAAGGCCGCAAAACATACCAGCGTGCGAACCACAGGTCCGGCGCCTGACAGGGACGCTGGACCAGTGCCTGCGCCAGCGCTGCCGGCATCACGCCGAGCATCGACTGCATCCGTTCGAGTGCCAGCACACTGCCGACACGGTTGCGTTCCAGCAAGTGCGCAATCACCCGGCATATCGGTCCGCGACCCCAGGCTTCACCGAGGGCGACCGTTGCGGCCAGCAATGGCTGCGGTGTGGTCAAGACGCACGGTTTGCGCAATCCGAACCATCCCCGCCATGCGAGCAGATAGTCGCGCAGCGTGAGGATTTCCGGGCCGACCAATTCAAGCGTTTCTGCACGCAACTGCGGGCGTGCCAAGGCTGCGACCACGCTGGCAGCCAAGTCCTCGGCCGCGAGCGGGCGCAGCTTCTGCGTGCCATCGCCGGGCAGCAACATCACGCCCGGCAACACCGCCAGCGCACGCAGCAGCGACGTGCCGCCATAGGCGCCGTGTGCGCTGTAGACCAGGCCCGGTCGCAGCACTAGCCAGTCCAGATCAAGTTCCGCCAGCGCCTGATCACCGCGGTGTTTGGACGCGATGAACTCGCCATCACTCGGATCGCCCAGTGCAGATATCTGGATCACGCGGCGCACGCCGACTGCGACGCAGGCGCGAAACAGTGCCCGTGGTGCGTCCACATGGATACTTTGGAATTTGTCAGCTCGCGTTTCACGCAGGATGCCGGCGCAGTTGACCGCCGCGTCGATCCCGGCAAGGCGTGGTATCCAGATTTGCGGATCGAGATCGCGCGCAAAATCGCAAATGACGATCGCGTCGTCGCGACCTTGCGCCGGTGGCTTGCGCACCGCAACGACGACTTCATGGCCAGCGTCGCGCAGCGCCGCGACGCCCCGCGCACCGATGAAACCGTTGGCGCCGGTCACCAGTACGCGCACGGGAATTGCTAGACCTTGTAACCGCGATGGATAGCGACGCTGCCGGCGGAAAGATTGCGTACGTCGACGTTGGCGAAACCGGCAGCTTCCATCATCGCCGTGAGCGCGGCTTGGCCCGGATGCTTGCGGATGGATTCGGCCAGATACTGGTAGCTTTCCGGATTATTCGCGATCAGTGCGCCAAGGCGCGGCAGCACCTTGAAGGAATGGAAATCGTACAGCGGTTTGAGAAATTCCGATTTTATTGTAGAGAACTCGAGGATCAGCACACGGCCGCCGGGCTTGAGCACGCGCTGCATCTCGCTGAGCGCGCGCTGCTTGTCGGTGACGTTGCGCAGGCCAAACGCGATCGTGACGGCATCGAAGCAGCGATCCGGAAATGGCAATGCCTCAGCGTTGAGTTGCGCATAATGGAGATTGCGCACAAATCCACAATTCAGCAGACGATCGCGACCAGCATGCAGCATCGCCGCGTTGATGTCGCCGAGCACGACGCTTCCCTCGGCGCCAACGCGCGGCAGCAGCAGGGCAACGATGTCGCCGGTGCCACCGGCCAGATCAAGCACCGCGTCGCCGGCGCGTACGCCCGAAGTCGCGGCAAACCAGCGTTTCCACAGCCGGTGGACGCCGAACGACATCAGGTCGTTCATTACATCGTATTTGGCCGCAACCGAAGTGAAGACGCGGCCGACGAGTTTCTGTTTCTCGTCGACCGGTACCTGGCGGTAACCGAAATGGGTGGTTTCGGGTTTATTCATCTCAACCGCCAAAGAACGCGTAGCCAAACATCGCAGCGCCGATGAGGCCGAGCAGGATCGAGCCGATCCACACCAGGCGCCGACGCGTGAGTGCCGCGACGGCGCCGAGTGCGATCGACACCTGCAGCAACGCTACCGACTGCGCATAGAAATGATGATGATGCATCAGATGATCGGCTTCCTTGCCTTTCTCATCGCGCTGGATTTCAAGTTCCTTGGCTTTTTCCATGCTCTTGCGCTGATCCTCGGCGTAGCGCTCCTGATTCTTGGCGAGTTCTTCCGGCGGAGCCTTGTCGAGGGCAAGCCAGATCGTCTTCTGCGTTTCCGCGACGGTCGCCTTCAGACCCTTGGCCTGGTAATACGCCCATTGATCGGATGCCTCAGCCTGCAGGCGCGTCGCCTCGGTCTTCAACGCCAGTGCCTCGTTGACCGTACCCCCGGCTTCCAGCGACGCGACCGCCGCCATCGCCGCGAATACGGCGGTAGTCAGCGCAATCGTACGCAGCAGGGTGCCGCCTTCCTTCTCGATTTCCTCGTCGATGGTTTCGCGCAATTTGTCGGTGTCGATTTCGGGACCTTCGGGCATGACTTGTGTCCTGTTCGCGGCGGTGTGCGCACATTATCGTGCAATCGGTCGCGGGGAAAGCCGCAGCAATGCGGCGCATGGCATGATTACCCTTTCGGAGGCCGCGCACCATGACGGCGATGTGGGTGATCGGATGCACGGCGTTGGCGCTGACGTGCCTGTGCGTTTTCACGTTCAACGATCTGGTCACCAGTCGCAACCGGGCGCGCGCGGCCTGGAGCGGGGTCGATATTCAGCTCCAGCGCCGCCACGATCTGGTGCCGCAATTGGTGGCGACCGTACAAGGCTACGCCGCGCACGAACAGGCAACATTAACTGCCATCGCCGAGTTGCGCAACCGCGCGCAAGGCGACGCCTCGATCGCCGATCGCGGGCAGATCGAACACGAACTCGGCGCGCACATTTCGCACCTGCTGGCGCTGCAGGAAAACTATCCGGAGCTGAAGGCTGGCGAGAATTTCCTGCAATTGCAGCGCGATCTTGTTGCCATCGAAGATCGACTGCAACAAGCACGCAGCGCTTACAACCAGACGGTGCTCGACTACAACACGCAGATCCAGAATTTCCCGCTATTGTTGTTCGCACGGCCTGGCGGATTTGCGCCGGCGGAATTCTTCCAGGCCGACAAGGTATCGACCGGCAGGGGTTGAGTGCGACGCGTTTCAGCTGCGTGCGTGTCCCGCCGCCGCGAGCGCATCCAGATACGCCTGCCAGTTTTCGGCTTGGTGGGCGCCCAGATCATGAAGCACGGTCCAGGAAAAAATGCCGGTATCGTGGCCGTCGTCGAATTTGAGCAGCACGCCGTAATGGCCGACTGGAACAATTTCCACAATGTTCACCTGCTGCTTGCCGACCTGGAGTACGCGCTGGCCGGGTCCGTGACCCTGCACTTCGGCGCTGGGCGAGTGCGTGCGCAGATATTCGCAGGGCAGGCGGAAAGTTTCGCCGGTATCGAAGGCGACTTCCAGCAGGTGCGAGGCGCGATGTAGGGTGATGCCGGTCGGGCGTGGATTCATGCTCAGGCCGAGTGTCAGGCCGAATACTCGCCGGCCGGCACCGGCGCCGGCGGCACACCGGCGATTTTCGCGAGCAGCAGCATGTAGGTAGTGCCGAAGCCTATCGAGCCGATGCCGGAAAATTCGTAGGCGCCGGTATCTGGGTACCACTTCGCGTTCGGATCAATTTCCTGCAGCACCAGCGCGTCGGGTTCCGCGCCGGTCAGGCGGCCGATATAGCTCACCTCGCCGTCCGCTTCATCGAGCATGTTCAGTGACACCAATGGAGTCTGCGCTGCGGCGGATTGGGCGACCACCTGCCAATCGTCGAGTCGGAAGTCCGGCAACTCCGGGATCTTCTGGTCGTTCAACTGCAACGCCTTTTCGACGAACTCGCGACCGGGATCCTGTTCGACCGCACTGACATCGCCGACCGCGACGACGAGAAAGCCATCGAAGTGCATGGCGTCGCTGACTTCGGCAACGAGGCAAAACTCCGCCGACAAACCGATGACGTACCCATGCACCCAGCCGGGCGAAACGCGCTCACGCGCCAGTTGCACCGGCGCGCGCGCGTCCAACGCTTCGCGCAGTTGTGCGCGCACGCCACCGCCGCGGAACTGGACGACATTGCCTTCGCGATGGTGTTTGATGTTGGCCATTGTCTTTGGGCACATTTTGCGAAGCTTTCAGCCCCCTTAAGTTAAGGGGGCGATCAAACCCTTGCGCAGCAAGGGTTTGATGGGGTTGTGGGAGTGCGAAGATAACCGAAGTGTAGACAATCTGGCGGCATCGGAGAAGTTTCCTACAGAATATACCGACTCAAATCCTGATCCTGTACCAATGCAGCGAGATGGCCGTCCACGTAAGCTGCATCGATAGTATAACTTTTACCATTCTGGTCCGGCGCCTCGTAGGAAATCGTGTCGAGCAGACGCTCCAGTACCGTGTGCAGGCGCCTGGCGCCGATATTTTCGGTGCGTTCGTTGACTTCGTGCGCGATCTCGGCGAGTCGGCGCACGCCAGTGGTGGCGAATTCGAGCGTCACGCCTTCGGTCGCAAGCAGCGCGATGTACTGCTTGGTCAACGCACTGTGCGGCTCGGTGAGAATGCGCTCGAAGTCCCCGGCGGTGAGCGCAGACAGTTCCACGCGGATCGGGAACCGTCCCTGCAATTCCGGAATCAGGTCGGAAGGCTTGGCCAGCGAAAAAGCGCCCGAGGCGATAAACTGGATGTGATCGGTCTTGACGATGCCGTGCTTCGTGGAAACGGTGGAGCCTTCCACCAGCGGCAAAAGATCGCGTTGTACGCCTTCACGGCTGACGCCGGCACCGTGCCAGTCGCCACGCTGGCAGACCTTGTCGATCTCGTCGATGAAGACGATGCCGTTCTGCTCGCATGCCGCGAGTGCCTGCGCCTTGATCTCCTCGTCATTGATCATGGTCGCGGCTTCTTCGTCGATCAGCAATGGCCGCGCCGCCTTGATCGCGAGTTTGCGTTTCTGTGTTTTCTGCCCGGCCAGCGACGAGAACATGCCGCGCAACTGACTCGTCATTTCCTCCATGCCCGGAGGCGCCATGATCTCGACGCCGAGATTTATCTGCGTTTCGATCTCGATCTCGCGTTCGTCCAGCGCGCCTTCGCGCAACTGCTTGCGCAGCTTCTGCCGCGTTTCCGAATCGCTGGTATCGGGTTGCGACGGCTCACCCATAAAGCCGTGCAATTGGCGTTTGGGGATCAGCGCGTCGAGAATGCGCTCCTCGGCGCGATCCTCGGCCTGGCTGCGTACCTGGGTCTTGGCCTGATCGCGCGCCATCTTCACCGCGGCATCGGCGAGATCGCGCACGATTTGCTCGACGTCCTTGCCGACGTAGCCGACCTCGGTGAACTTGGTCGCCTCGACCTTGACGAACGGCGCGTTCGCCAGATGCGCAAGCCGCCGCGCGATCTCGGTTTTGCCGACGCCGGTCGGGCCGATCATCAGGATATTTTTCGGCGTGACTTCGTCGCGCAGCGCGGGCTCGAGCTGCATGCGCCGCCAGCGGTTGCGCAGCGCAATCGCAACCGCGCGCTTGGCCGCATTCTGGCCGACGATGTAGCGGTCAAGTTCGTTGACGATTTCGCGGGGGGTGAGTTCGGACATTTCTTAAAGCTCTTCAATCGTCACGTTGTGATTCGTATAGATGCAGATATCGCCGGCGATCTTCAGCGCCTTTTCCACAATGTCGCGTGCCGGCAGATCGCTGTGTTCGAGCAGCGCCTTCGCCGCCGCCAGTGCGAACGGGCCGCCGGAACCAATGGCGATCAGACCCAATTCCGGTTCCAGCACGTCGCCGTTGCCGGAGATCAGCAACGAAGCCTCCTTGTCGGCGACCGCCAGCATCGCTTCGAGCCGGCCCAGGCGCCGATCGGTGCGCCATTCCTTGGCCAGTTCGACTGCGGCGCGAGTCAGATTATTGCCGTGCTTGTCGAGCTTGGCTTCAAATAACTCGAACAGCGTGAATGCATCGGCCGTCGCGCCGGCGAACCCGGCGATCACGGCGCCGTCCTTGCCCAGCCGACGTAGCTTGCGCGCGTTCGCCTTGACCACAGTATTGCCTAGCGTGACCTGACCATCGCCGCCGATCACGACCTTGCCGTCACGGCGCACGGAAACGATAGTGGTGGCGTGGAAGGAGTCGGACATGGTTGTACCAGTGAGCTGCGAACAGGGGAAAGTGGGGGCGAGCCCGAGGATTCCAAGCCGCTACTTACGCCTTCTTGCGCCGCGCCCGCGGATGCGCCGCATCGTACACGCGCGCCAGATGTTGGAAGTCGAGGTGCGTATAGATCTGCGTGGTGCCGATATCGGCGTGGCCAAGCAGTTCCTGCACGGCGCGCAGATTGCCGGAGGATTCGAGTACGTGGCTGGCGCAGGAATGGCGCAGCAGGTGCGGATACACGCGCTTCCATACGCCCTGATCCTTGGCGCGGCGCTTCAATCGCGCGCGCACGCCGTTCGGTGTCAGCGGTTTGCCGAGACGTCCGCGCACCAGCGGATCGTCGGCGCCGGGATGATCTTGTTCGCGCAGCGCAGCGAGCGCGGTGATGGCCTTGGCGCCGACTGGAACGATGCGGGTCTTGCTGCCCTTGCCGGTGACGCGCACCATGCCGTCGCTCAAATCCAGATCGCGCCAGCGCAAATTGGTCAGTTCGGAAACGCGCAGGCCGGAAGAGTATAAAAGTTCCAAAAGCGCACGATCGCGTACGCTTTCCGGATCGTCGGCGGCAAAATCCAGCAGCGCGGCCACTTCGTCCACATCGAGTACTTGCGGCAGCTTGCGCGGTGCCTTGGGCGAGCGCACGCCGAGCGCGGGATTCGAGGTTGCCTCGCCTTCGCGTGCAAGGTAGCGGAAGAAACTGCGGCAGGCGGCGAGCATGTGCTTGAGCGTGCCGGGCGCCAGTCCGCGCCGATGTTCGGCGGCGACCCAGGTTTGCACTTGCTCGGAGCGCAGATCGCGCCAGCGGCGCACGTGCAGCGCGTCGGCGTGGGCGCTCAAGGCCGCGAGCGAGCGCGTGTAGTTGTCGAGCGTGCCGGCTGAATAGCGCCGCTGGTGACGCAGGTAATCCAGAAACCGCTCGGTCGCGCCGCTGAGCGATTCGCTTATCATTTCACTCAATCCTGAGGAAACCGCTCGACGGCTGCGGCAATCGCTTCGCCGATCAGCTTCAGGAACACGGTGCCCATGCCGGGATGGAAGCGGTTCGCATCGTGACTGCCGATCGCCAGCATGCCGATGCTATCGATCGGCATCAGCACGGTTGAGCGCACTTCGCTGGCTTGCGCGCCGAACAGCGCGTCGAGTTTTTCTTCCTGCAGGCGACCGCACAGCGGTTCGTTGCGCTTGACGAATTCGGCAAACGCCGGCAGCTCTTTCGCGCCGCCCGGCGCGAGAATCAGCCAGTCCGCCGCGGGCAGGTCAGCGCTGGCGCTGCGGAACAACACCAGGCGTACCAGGTCAGTGTGGAAATCCTCGGTCAGCCCGGCCACGACGCGACGCACGCTGCCACCGAGCGTGTGCTCTCGCATCAGGGCGACGGTGAGCGAATGCACGCGCACCATCAATTGCTCGTTCTCGTGCGCGATCTCGATCAGCTCGTGCAGGCGGCGATTGATCTCGCGATTCTTGTCGCGCAGCACGTCGAGCTGGTAACTCGCCAGCGACGTCGTCGCGCCCTGTTCGCGTGGCATCTGCAGGGCCAGCGCGATATCCGGGAATTCGGTGAGGAATTCCGGATGGCGGCGCAGGTAGCTAGCCACTTCCATCGCGCTCAGTCCGTCCTTGACGTTCATTTCGCTCATAACGCAATCTCTCCCTCGAATACGAATTCGGCGGCGCCACTCATCCACACCGGGGCGTCGGCGCCGTCCCAATGAATGTCGAGCGTGCCGCCGGGCAGTTGCACGGCCACGTCCCCATCGAGTTTGCCACGCTGGCGCAGAACCGCAACCGCTGCGCAGGCGCCGCTGCCGCAGGCCAGGGTCGCGCCCGCGCCGCGCTCCCACACACGCAGGCGCAGATGCGCACGATCGACAATCTGGGTGAATCCGACGTTGCAGCCTTGCGGAAATGCAGCGTCGGCCGACAGAGCCCGGCCCAGCGTCGACAGTGGCGCAGTAGCGACATCGGCGATTTCTATCACCGCATGCGGATTGCCCATCGATACCGCGCCGAACTCAATATCGATGTCGTCAACCTGCAGCCAGTAGATATCCGACGCTGGCATGCGCAGCGGAATCTGTTCCGGTGCGAAACGCGGCACGCCCATATCGACATTCACGCGGCCATCGGCCAGCAACTCCACGCCGACCGACCCGGACGGACTTTCCAGTCGCGCCGCACCTTCGCTCAGCGCCCCGGCGCGGTGCAGCCACGCGACGACGCAGCGCACGCCATTGCCGCATTGCAAGGCGGCTGAGCCGTCGGCGTTGTATATTCCGTAGCGAAATGCACAAGTGGAATCTTGTGCCGGCTCGATCGTCAGCAGCTGGTCGAAGCCGATGCCGAAGTGGCGGTCGCCCATGTGCGCGATCTGCGCGGCATCCAGCGCCAGCGGCTGCGCGCGGCAATCGACCACGACGAAATCGTTGCCGATGCCGTGCATCTTGGAAAACTTCAGGGTCATCGCAGCGAACACAATGTCGTTCGCAAACCCGTGGTCACCACGGCTTGCCCGAATCGTCGCTCGATGCCGGCGTCGTCGGAGCGGGTGCTGGCACATGCTTTTTCTTCGACGTGGTCTGCTGGTCGGGCATCACCAGCGCGCCTTTGCTGCCGCAGGCGGCGAGCGTGGCGGCGAGCAGCAGCAGCAGGAAAATGGACGGGATTCGGCGGCTCATGGGCATTCCGGGCAGCGGGGCTCGAGCACAGTATAACCGTGCGCTATTGCCAGTGAGCGATCGCGCAGGGCGTATCATGGATGCATCGCTTCGCCGGACGCAGCCATGCTGGAAACCCTGACTCCCATTGTCTACGCCATCGGCGCCATCGCCTTGCTGTTCGCGCTCGGACACGGCGTGGCCAGCCGCCGCCACTGGCGCGCACGCCGGCACGGGCGCGCCCTGCATCGCGGCCTGTGGATGCTGGTTTTTCTGTTCCTCGCCGCGCTTGGCGGCGTGCTCGGCACTGCGCTGATCGGCTACCACCGGCTCACCGGCGAAGTGCCGGTGGCGTCGCTGACGGCGCGCCAACTCAGTGCGCAGAACTTTTCCGTACGCGTGGATTTTCCCGACGGCAGTCATCAAAGCGCGGAACTGCGCGGCGACGAATGGCAGCTCGACGCGCGCGTGATCAAGTGGACACCACGCGCGGTGATGCTCGGCGCGCAGCCGCTGTATCGCGTCGACCGCATTTCCGGACGCTACCGCGATGCCGCGCAAGCGCAGACAACAACACCAAGCGTTATCCCGCTCGGCCGCGACTCCGTGGTCGATCTGTGGCAGCTCAAGCAGCATTTTCCGCAATGGCTGCCGTGGATCGACGCCGATTACGGCAGTGCCGCGTATCTGCCGCTCGCCGATGGCGCGAACTATCGGGCGTCGATCAGTCCACTGGGTGGATTGATCGCGCGACCGGCGGATGCGGCGACGGCGGAGAAGTTGAAGGCGATGGGGTGGTAGTCGCTGTTTCTGGCGCTTGATGACGTTGCTAGATGATCAGGCGCTGTCTCGTCATCCTGATCAAGGAATTGAGATGATGGGGATTCGGCCAACGAAAAGCGGTTATTCGAATCCATCGAGAAAGACTTCATCACTACTGCATGCGCTATACCAAGGCGTAATGCCGGTGGCGATGTTCCACGCTTCCTGTGTAGAACTGGATGAGTGAAAGTCCAGGGGGTTTGCGCACAAGGTAGCACCACCCGCGAACAGATTATTAGGATTGGGTGGGTCAGGAACGCTTCCGGTTAGCTGATTTGAGCCAACTAAAAAAATCCTGATTAGCTTCGTTCCTCAGCCAGCGGTCGCGTGATTTGAGACGGCAACGGGAGATGGTAGCACCCACATTCGGTATGGAGGTGGGTCATGGGGATGAA
>JANXVS010000454.1 GCA_025351555.1 Pseudomonadota bacterium
GCAATACCTGCACCTTCACCTCGCTGCCGGCGGGCTGTTCGCGCAGCAGACGCAGCGCATCTTCGGGGCGTTCGACTTTCTGGCCGGCGACATCGAGCAGCACGTCGCCGGGTTTGATGCCCTTAAGCGATTCGTTCGCCGACAGCACGAGTACGCCCTTGTCCGTTCCGAAATAGCCGCCCAGATCCGGATTCAGACTCACCAGGTTCAGGCCCCACCACGGCGTCGAGAAGTTCACGCGATCAAACGCGCGCCTTACCTGTTCGCCGGCGCGTTCGGCGACGCGCTCGGCAACATGCGCATGGCTCATCGCGCGCTCAACCGTTTCATGAATGTGCTTGTCGAAATCCGGCGGCAGTACTCCATGTTTGCCGAGTTCCGCCAGTTCGTGCATGTCATCCGCATCCATGCCGGTAAACGCTTCGCCGAAATTGTAGGGTTCGCGGCGTTCGGCCTTTACCGCGATCTCATTCTTCTTGCCATCGCGCAGCACGCTCAGCGCGACGCTCTGGCCAATCTTCAGATTCTGGACATTTTCCGGCCATTCGATCTTGTTGCCATTGACAACCGTCTTGCCGTCGATGGCTATGATGACGTCGCCATGCCGGATGCCGGCCCTGTCGGCCGGCCCGCCCGGAGTCACCGCATCGACCCGCAAGCCTTTCGTGCCTGCCGAGTCCTCGTCACTGAACACCACGCCGATCATGCCCCGATCGGGATTGCCCAGGTAACGATAAGCATAGGCGCGCGGCCCGACGTCGCCGAGCTTGGCCGAGACTTCGGCCATCTTTCGCGACAGTTCGCGCATCTGATCGCGCATGCTGTCCAGTTCACGCCGCGCGCTTTCGGCATCAACGCGCGCAGAATTTGCGTCAATGCGGTCCGCCTCGGCATTGCCGCGCGCGGTCGTCGGCGCAGCAGGAAGGCTAGGCGCACGCGCCTTTTCCGCCTTGCTGCGCGCAGCATCCGCGTCGATGCGCGCTGCCTCGGCGCCCGCGTGCGCAGTCGCCGGCGTGTCGGGCACGCTGTCGGCAGCGATGCCGTTGGCGCTGAGCGCCAGCGCAAAGGCAAGCAGTGGAACTTGGGTAAAAGTGCGATTCATGGGAAGCCTTCAGTTGATTCGGTTGAGAGTGTCGATAAACGCCGTCGTCGATGCGGTTTCGGCGAGCCGATAATTTGAATAGCGCAGCGCGGTCAGGTCTTCGAGCAAGGCTACTCGCCGTTGCCACAGCGGCAAGGCACGGGTCGGCGCAGACGCCAACTCGACATCGACCAGTCCGATGAGGTTTTCGATTTCGCTCGCGGCGACCAGGTCTTGGCTCGGCAGCGGCGATGCCGCGTGCCGTGTGTCACGCAGCCAACGCTCCAGCGCTTGCGATCGAGTCTGCGCCGCGGCAAGTTGCACCTCGGCGCCTTCCGACGTTTGTATATTTGTTGCATTTGTCATATTTGCCGCATCCACGCCAGCTGTGCCATTCGCTGCACTATTCGAAGTTGAAGATGTAGTGGCGGGCGTAACGGTCGCAATCGTGGTGATGGAGGGCGGTGGAGGACGGTGCAGCATTTGTGGAACAACCAGCGCCAAAGCGAGCCCCGCGGCGAGCGTAAGTGGCACGCCATAGCGCCACGCACGCCGCGGCCGCCTTGCCGATGTGCTGCTCGACGCCAGCTGCGCGGCGAGCGCGGGCCAGCCATCGCGACCCGGTGTGGCGAGCGGCAACGCACGCAACGTGTCGACGAGTTTCATCCCGGTGGTGGCGTTCAGATCAGACATGCGGCGCTCCCAACTTGAATCGAGCAGGGTGATGGATCAAGCATCGCGCGCAGGCGTGCCGTGCCGCGCGCGACCTGCGATTTGGAAAAACTCGTCGTCTTGCCCACGAATTCTGCAATTTCAGGATGTGAGTAACCTTCCACGTGGTACATCCACAGCACGCTGCGGGTAAGCGCCGGCAAGGTTCCCAGCGCACGTTCCAGTGCCGACGCATCGGCATGTACCCAAGTCGGCGCGCCGTCGTCGACCAGATACTCGACATCGCTTTCGGATTCGAAATGACGTTCGCGGCGCAGGCGCATCAGCGCTTCGTTCAATGCAATCTGCCGCAGCCAGGCCCAGAACGGCGCATCGCTGCGGTATTGGTCGATGCGCTGGAACACTTTCAGCATCGCATCGTGCAGCACGTCACGTGCGGCTTCGGCATCGCCAAGGATGCGCAGCGCCAGCGTATATGCCGGCCGCTCGAAAAGACGATACAGGCGCTCGAACGCGTCCAGCTCGCGCGCCTTCGCACGGTCGATCAGGGATTGCGACACCTCAAGCTGGAACGACGATGCGGTCATAGGGCCTGTTCACACGACTCTGAGTGGGTCGCGTTGTGCTTGTGCGGTTGTCAGGCAAGGCGCGCGCCGCAGCGCCATAGTCATTCTATGGCCAAGGCGCGCACCGCCGCATGGCGACCGCACAAGCACAACCCTTCGGGCCGGGACGCTTTGCACACATCGCGTTGTTGCCGCTCGCTCATGTACGTTGAGTACACTTCGTTCGCGGCGTCTAGCGCTGCGTGCAAAGCGCCTTCCGGCGCGGCCCGCTCAGAGTCGTGTGAACAGGCCCTCCTATAGATGCACCCGAATGCGGAACGGTCGCAAGTGGCGGACGGCGTTGTCCGCGGCGTGTCCGCATCCTGCCGCGGACACGCCCTGACGACGAACGACCCCTGGTTTTTGGCGTCACAGCGCCATATTTACCGCTGGCACGGGCATTGCTATGGGTACTTGAAACGCCATTGGAATTGCCCGCAATGATTCGTGACACCTCCGCCCAGGACCGCCGCATCCAGGCCGAAAATCCGCGCCGGCGCTGGATCGTGATCGGCGCCGTGGGCGCAGCCGTGCTGGCAGCGCTTGTCTGGGTGGTACCGACCGTCGCGCGACTGATGAGCGCGGGTGTATCGGCAAGCTCGGCGAGCCTGCGCATCGCCGAAGTCAAACGCGGCACGCTGACGCGCGACATTTCCGCGCAGGGCAAGGTAGTCGCGGCGGTGAGTCCGACGTTGTATACCAATGCGGCGGGTACGGTGACGTTTACCGCCCACGCCGGCGACAAGGTGGAAAAGGATCAGGTGCTTGCCGAGGTCGACAGTCCGGAGCTGAACAACAAGCTCGAACAGGAGCAGGCCACGTTCGACAGCGCACAGATTGATGTCGAGCGCACGAATATCGACAATCGGCAGAAGCAACTGACCGCGAAGAAGACGTTCGATCAAGCGTCCATCGACCGGCAGACTGCGGCGCGCGAAGTCGAACGCAACTCCAAGGGTTTCCAGGCCGGTGCGATTCCCGAGATCAATGTGCTGCGCGCAAAAGATGCGCTGGCCAAGGCCGAAATCGATGTCAGCCATGCCGAGCAGGATTCCAAATTACTCGGCGAAACGCTGGCGTTCGAACTCAAGACCAAGCGTCTGGCGCTGGATCGCCAGAAGCTGCTGGTCGCCAATCTGCAGCGCCAGGTCGATCAGCTCAATATCCGTTCGCCGGTGTCCGGCCAGGTCGGTCAACTACTGGTGCAGCAGAAGGCGAATATCGCGGCCAATACCGGCTTGCTCACGGTGATCGACCTGTCCGCGCTCGAGCTCGAGTTGCAAGTGCCGGAAGTATTCGCCCACGATCTGGCCATCGGCATGCCGGCGGAAATTCTGGATGGCGATAAAAAGTATACCGGCGCGCTGTCGGCAGTGTCGCCGGAAGTGGTCGATGGCCAGGTCGTCGCGCGCGTGCGCTTCGGCGACGACAAGCCCGCGGGCCTGCGCCAGAGCCAGCGCCTGACCACGCGCATCCTGATCGACGAGCATCCGAACGTGTTGCTGGTCGAGCGCGGCTCGTTCTTGGATTCCGGCGCCGGCCGTGTCGCCTACATCGTGCGCAATGGCGTTGCCGAGCGCACGCCGATCCAGGTCGGTGCCACGAGTTTGAATTCCGTGGAAATCGTGTCCGGTGTGAAGGAAGGCGATCGCATCGTCATCTCCGGCACGGACGCGTTCAATGGTACGCAGAAAGTCGTCTTGAATTGATCGTTCTTGAATTGAATCGTTCTTAGCCGAGGCCCGTCATGCTGAAAATGTCGCATCTTTCCAAAGTATACCGTACCCACATGGTCGAGACGCACGCCTTGCGTGATTTCTCGATCCACGTGCGCGATGGCGAATTCGTCGCCGTGACCGGTCCGTCGGGCTCGGGCAAGACCACGTTCCTCAACATCGCCGGCCTGCTTGAGGAATTCAGCGGCGGCGAGTTCTGGCTGGATGGCGTCGATGTGCGCGGCATGGGCGATGACGCGCGCTCGCGCCTGCGCAACGAGAAAATCGGCTTCATCTTCCAGAGTTTCAACCTGATTCCCGATTTGAACATCTTCGACAACGTCGACGTGCCACTGCGCTACCGCCGCTTCAATGCTCCCGAGCGCAAGAAGCGCATTGACGAGGCGCTGACCCGCGTCGGCTTGGCCTCGCGCATGAAGCACTACCCGTCGGAATTGTCCGGCGGACAGCAGCAGCGCGTGGCGATCGCGCGCGCGCTGGCCGGCTCGCCGCGTCTGCTGATGGCCGACGAGCCGACCGGAAACCTCGACTCGCTGATGGCGCGCGGCGTGCTGGAACTGCTCGAGGAAATCAATCGCCAGGGCACCACAATCATCATGGTGACGCACGATCCGGAACTGGCCGCGCGCGCCCAGCGCAACGTGCACATCATCGATGGCCAGGTCACCGACTTTGACGACGAGCCGAAACTGCGCACACCGAACCGCGACGGTAGCCCTGCTGTTGCGATGGCCTGAGAGGACGACCATGTTTGCCTATTACCTCGAACTCGGCCTGCGCAGTCTCAAGCGCAACCCGATCCTGACGGCGCTGATGGTGGTGGGCATCGCGCTCGGCATCGCCGCGAGCATGACGACGCTGACCGTGATGCATCTGATGGGCAGCGATCCCATTCCGTGGAAGAGCGCCAAATTGCATTACGTTCAGATGGATAACTGGAGTCCGGACAATCCGTACAACGATGACGGCCGGCCCCCCGATCAAGTGACGTACCGCGACGCGATCGCGCTGATGGAAGCCGGCAAGGCGGACAAACAAACGGCCATGTTCAAGATCTCGTTGCCGATTCAGCCGCAGAACAAGGAGCTCAAGCCATTTCAATCGCTCGGGCGAGTTGCCTCTGCGGATTTCTTCAGCATGTTCGAACCACGCTTCGAATACGGCGCGCCTTGGAATCATGATCAGGATGCAAGCCACGCTCGTGTCGTCGTGCTCGGCAAGGACATGAACGAAAAATTGTTCGGTGGCCAGGACAGCACTGGCAAGACCGTGCGCATGAACGGCATCGACTACAACATTGTCGGCGTGCTCGATGACTGGAAGCTGCGCTCGCGTTACTACGACCTGACCAATGGGGCCTTTACCGAACCGGACGAATTTTTCATGCCGTTCACTACGGCAATCGATCTCAAGCAGCGATCCAGCGGCAACAACAGTTGCTGGAAAACGTCCGGTGAGGGCTGGGACGCGTACCTGAATTCGGACTGCATCTGGATCCAGATGTGGGTGCAGCTGGATTCGCCACTGCGGCTGACCGAATACAAATCGTTTCTCGACAACTACGTGAACGAGCAGAAAAAACTTGGCCGCTTTCCACGCCCGCTCAACAACCGGCTGCTCAACGTCACCGAGTGGATGCGCGATCAGAAAGTCGTATCGCGTGACGTGGAAGTGCAGACCGGACTCGCGTTCGCATTTCTCGTCGTCTGTCTGGTCAACACGATCGGTCTGTTGCTGGCCAAATTCACGCGCAAGTCCGGAGAAATCGGCCTGCGCCGCGCGCTCGGTGCCAGTCGGCGCGAAGTGTTCACGCAATTCCTGATCGAATCGGGCGTCGTCGGCTTGACCGGCGGTTTCCTCGGCTTGCTGCTGACCGGCCTCGGCCTGCTCGCGGTGCGCGCTTTGTATACCCAATACAAGTCCGTCGCCCAACTCGATTGGTCGATGGTCGTGGCCACCATCGTGCTCGCCATCGTGTCGGCCTTGCTTGCCGGCCTGTATCCGACGTGGCGCGCCTGTCGCGTGCAGCCGGCGGCGCAACTGAAAGTCTAAGGGAGAACCGCATGGAAATCCGTCCGATTATTTCTGCGCTGATGCGCAGCAAGGTGGCGATGATCCTCATCGGCCTGCAGGTCGCGCTGACTCTGGCGATCGTCTGCAATGCGCTGTTCATCATCACCCAGCGTCTTGAACTGATGAACCGGCCGAGCGGCATGAACGAGGCCGACACGTTCGCCTTCGGCAGCAGCGGATTCGGCCAGGGCTACGATGTGAAATCCGTCGAACTGGCGGATCTGGCGCTGCTCCGGCAGCTGCCGGGTGTGGCCGATGCAACGACGACGAACTCGGTGCCGATGAGCAACGGCGGCTGGAGCACCGGCATCAGCCTGCAGCCGAAACAGAAGACCGAAACGGCGGATACGACGCTTTACTTCGTCGACTCGCACGGAGTGGACACGTTCGGCACAAAGCTCGTCGCCGGCCGCAATTTCAAACAGGACGAAATCGCGTCGATGGAGCAGGGCAAGCATGTGC
This sequence comes from Pseudomonadota bacterium, assembly GCA_025351555.1. GTDB lineage: Bacteria > Pseudomonadota > Gammaproteobacteria > Xanthomonadales > Rhodanobacteraceae > Rudaea. The sequence continues at coordinate 6,630 of JANXVS010000454.1, forward strand.
AGCCGCCGACGGTGATCGTTACCCAGGCGCTGGCCGACAAGCTGTTCCCCAATGGCGATGCGATCGGCAAGCAGATTTACCTGGAAGAGGAAGCCCCGACCAGCACGATCGTGGGTATCGTCGACCATCTGCAGGAACCGTGGGTCGAAGACAAGAGTATCG
>JANXVS010000504.1 GCA_025351555.1 Pseudomonadota bacterium
CGTCGAGTACGGCGCGGCGCTGGAGGTACTCGGCACGCGGCTCGCACAAGGGGCGTTTGACGATCCATCGCCTTGAAGCCAGCCAAGTTGTAGACGCCGGCCATGTTATAAATGCCGTGGGGGCGATGGCGCCGCTGGCCCGAAAGGCGAATCCAAGAGCAACAGTCCCTTCACAAGCCTCTTGTTTTTCTATAGGGAAACCTATGCGCTCCATGTCCCAGATCTTCGCTGGTTTGCACCTCCCGAGAGGGCATGGGTATTCCCTGCTGACGTTGGCGCTGGGTCTGGGCGCGAGTTGGTCGGTGCTTGCCGATACCACCACGCTAACGGTCGCCAGCGCCACCAAGGGTACGAGCAACATCCCCGTCACGATGCTGTTTCCGGTGACGCGTAGCGGCGACCTGGCTTACGAGGCTGTGCTGGACTACCACACGGTGGATGGTACGGCACTGGCCGGAACGGATTACACGGCGACCGCCGGCAGCGTTGCGATCCCGGCGGGAGGAACGACCGCAACGATCCCTGTCACACTCAGCGCCCAAGCCCATAACGGCGCCAACTTCACGTTCCAGTTGCAGCTGGATGCCGCAACCCGTGTCTGGCCGGCACCAAACTTTGCCGCCCAGAACACGTTCGCCACGGGATCGGGTCCCTTTTCCGTCGCCGTTGTCGACGTGAACGGCGACGGCAGGCCCGACCTGATCGTGGCGAACTATTTCAGCAGCAGCAGTGCAGTCTCGGTGCTGCTCAATACCACTGCGCCCGGCGCCGCCACACCGAGCTTTGCCGCCCAGCAGACCTTCGTCACGGGAGTGGGTCCCCAATCCGTCTCCGTCGCCGATGTGAACGGCGACGGCAAGCCCGACCTGATCGTGGTGAATGCCAACGGCAATACCGTCTCGGTGCTGCTCAACATCACCGCGCCCGGCGCCCCCACGCCGAGCTTCGCCACCCAGCAGTCCTTCGCCACCGGAGTGGATCCCTTTTCCGTCACCGTCGCCGACGTGAACGGCGACGGCAAGCCCGACCTGATCGTGGCGAACTTCAACGACAACACCGTATCGGTGCTCCTCAACACCACCGTGCCCGGCGCCATGACGCCAAGCTTTGCCACCCAGCGGACCTTCGCCGCGGGGTCGAGTCCCATTTCCATCACCGCCGCCCAGATCAACGGCGACGGCAAGCCCGATCTGATCGTGGCGAACCGCAACGACAATACCGTCTCTGTACTGCTCAACACCACCGCGCCCGGCGCCACCACGCCGAGCTTCGCCACCCAGCAGACGTTCGTCACGGGATTGGGTCCAATTTCCGTCACCGTCGCCGATGTCAACGGTGACGGCAAGCCCGACCTGATCGTGGCGAACTATAACGGCAACACAGTCTCGGTACTGCTCAATACACAGTATCAAGCGCTATTCGCCGGCAGTCCGGCCACCGGCACGATTGTGCACGACTACATCTTCGCGAATGGATTCGAATAGGCATCAAGGTACGCAGTGTTCGGGCTAGCTCACGAACACGCACGCCGGTGTGCGTGATGCCGCTGCACACGCATTTGCGATGAGCGCGGTATCGTCCGGAGGAAAGTACTGTGGGTTGTTGGCGCTGTCGTGAAATTGACCACTTCGCTTGTTTTGGTGTGACCAGCGATGAGACGTCTCCATGCCATGCTCACCTTGACGAAGTGGCACCTTCTGCGTGATCAGTAAATTTCCAGCACAATGGTCAAATGAATGGCAGCGCCAACAAACCATGAGGCCAACCAGCCCAACAGCAAGGTCGGCGCATCCCATCATTGAGTTTCGCCTCGCCGAATGCCCTAAATTGGCAGCACGAGACCAGCGGAAATCTCAGCGTTGTTCGAAAATGATGAGAAATCACTTGTTCGAAAGGCTGCACACCGTATCCCACAAGGGTTTAATGGTGGTCCGTTGTCTACTAAAGTGGACGCCGAGATTGAATAGTAGACACGGCTTCTGACAAAACCATGTCTAAGTCGTTGATTAAATGGCTCCCGAGACGAACTCGAACCGCCGACCCAGTGATAACAGTCGGCGCCAGCGCGGCGCGATAAATTATTGATGCATAAACGCAAAGCTGCGGATTTGGCCGTCTACTATTCGCATGTGCAATCGACGATTTCATGCGGTTTCTGGCCGTTCCTTCACCGAAATAGTAGACAGAAGATTAATGTCGTATCGCGCCAAAACGAACAGAATTCCTGGAATCGATGCGTTGTCGTGCACCATCGCGGGCGACGTATCACTTGCTCAATTGCATAGCGGCGTTTTGGCGCAAGACATTGAGCTGAACGCTGAATTTCATTACCGTGATTTCCTGAGCCCAGACGACGGATCGGTATGCTACGCCACTTGCGAGGTCGATTTCCCAATGGTTTTGATCGAATGTCCGCGATATATCAGTGCCGGAAGAGTTGCACCGCGATACGGCCTCAATGATTGACTGCATAGGACTTGCAAGTCGATGAACTCGGCGCACAATCGTGGTCCGCACTGCATCCGGAGATGCATTTTTGCTTAGCGACCGCTGGACCCGGATCGAGCAAATATTCGCCGAAGCGCTGGTTTTGCCGATAGCGGCACGTTCGACGTTTGTTGAGCGAGTCTGTGGCGATGACGCCAGCCTGCGCTGCGACATCGATAGCCTGCTGCGCTCGCATGATTCGTCTGGCGTGCTGGATACCGCGCCGCGTTCATCCAGCCCCGCCGCACCGCAACCCTCGCTAGAA
>JANXVS010000538.1 GCA_025351555.1 Pseudomonadota bacterium
TCTGATCGAAGCCAACCTACCGCGCGAGCGGTTTAGTCCCTCGACCCCAAGCGGCCGGTCGTGAACGGCCGCTATTCGGATCCACGACGTTGTAAATTCAAACTCACTGATCAGCTCTTCTGACTTCGCATGTTGAGTTCTCCGCGGTTTTTCTCAACGTAAGGCGAATGCCTTCAGCTTCGGCATGATGTTGTCGGTCAGTGGCGTCGCTCGGCGGTACGTAGCGCACAGCATCTCCCAGCAAATCAATCGCCGATCGCACAGTGAACGAGCCTCTCGTAGATTGAATCGCCCAGATGCAAAATTGCATGAAGGCCTTGGTGTGATGACCTTTTATCGTGATGCTGTAAGAGTTGGGCTGTTCGTTCGCGCTCATTGAGTTACCCCGGCGGGAAACATACTCGATGGAAACGCTGGAAATACCCAGCCGAAGATAGGTACTCTCAGCGCTGTTGAAATTGAAGCCATCCAAATCCGCAATTGGTCGTGGATCGTTCTCGTGCCCTCGAGAAGTGAATGTTGCAACTTGCGCTTCCGGCATAGACTGGGCCAGCAAGTTCCAGCGCTTCACGAATACGGCTGGCATGGGATAGTCATTCCCCGTCGCAGCCAATGCGGCAACAAGTACGCCCCCCTTCTCAGCTCGTTTTTGTTGTTCTTCCGGCGTTTCACTGGCAGCGGCGGCGTCCTCGGATATGTGGCCTTTGACTATGTCGGCAAACGCAGGGAACTCAACCTTCAGATGGTTATCGTGGACAACAAACGCCTGGAGTTTGGGAAGTCCGGCAACGTCGGGGATCTCCCCGGTCAGCCGGTTGGAGCTGACGTTAAAGACCTGAAGGCTGATCAGTGGTGTAAGGTCGGGGATCTCGCCTGTCAGCTGGTTGGCGCTGCCGTCAAAATACTGAAGGTTAGTGAACCCGGTAAGTTTAGGAATCCGACCGGTCAGATGGTTCTTGCTCAGATCGATGCCGAGTACATGCGTTCCAGTGCTATCGCACTTCACACCGAACCACGCGCACTCGGTGCCGGGCGCGTTGAAGACGGGTGCGCCTGCGCGGGGACAGGTGCCCGCGCACCAGTTTGAATTGTTAGTCCATGTATTCCCGTTGGTGCTGGAGTAAAGCGACATAAGTTCAGAGCGCTCTGTTGTCGGTATGACAGCGTCTGCCGCGACCGACTCGCTGATGCCGAGCAAGGAAATGACAACTATAACGACGGCTCTTGCAGACATCACTTCGCGTCCTCTGCCGCAATGAGTGCAGCATTATCGCAGGGACTAGGCCCGTTCACGACCCGAAGGCGACGGTCGGGAGCGTCAGCTATCCGCGCAAAGAGCCTCATTCGAGGCTATGTCGTCGCCCACCATAAACGCACGAGTTATTGCGCGATACCTAAATCAGTCGAAACTGTTGGCGAAAATGCGATCCGACTGAAGCGTGTTGACCTTGAACTGAATGTCGTTGCGTACGATGTCGAAACTGCCGGTAAGGGACTGATAGGTCGCATCGGTATCGAAGCTGAAATCGCCCGCGCTGAATCCGATCGTGCCGGTGCTTCGTATCAATGTATACGTTGTGCCGGCCACCGGCGGCAGATCGCCAGTGCTGAAGTGGAACTTGAACGTGCCCGCGCTACCCTTGGTTAACGCGCCTACAAGAAGGAAATCACTGTCGGCCGCGCTCGCATTGAGCTGGAAAGCCATCACACCACCTCCGTTCCAGGTAACGGGGCCTGTGGTCAGCATATCCACACCGCTGTTGATGGCTGGATCACCGGGGGCGATCTGCGCGCCGCTGGCCAGCGTCACCGGACCAGCGAGGATACCGTTGCCACCGAAAACGCCGGCGTTCACTAGCGTCGTGCCGGCATAGGTGTTGGTCCCATCAAGAATCAATGCGCCGGTCCCTTGTTTGGTGATCGACTCACCCGCGCCGCTGCCGGGCGTATAGGTGTTGCCAGAAGGCAGCGAAACAGGGCTATCGTCGGCAATGCTGTCAGCAATCGTGTAGCGCCCAGCGATATCGAAGACCATCGTTGCGCCGGTCATGAGGAATAGCCCGCTGCCAGCCGCTGCAGCGCCGGTGCCCGCGATGACGCTCGCCGGCAGTGCGGCCGCTGGTGGTGCCCTGCATCGTCAGCGTGCCACCGTTGCGCACGAATATGGCGCCCCCGAACGCCGCACCGCCCAAGCTGCCGCCGACGCCGGGAATGCTGCCACCACCACCGAAGCCGCCGCGGCCTGAAGTTTGCGCGCCGAAGCCGCCGCCACCACCGAAGCCGCCGTTGCCGCCGGGGGTGCCGCCGTTGGCGCTACCGCCGCCGCCGCCGCCGAAGCCACCGCCCCAGCCACCGAAGCCGCCACCGTAGAAGCCGCCGCCGCCGCGGTAGTACCGTCCGCCGCGCAGTGCGCGCAGGATCGACGAGACGATCAGGAACAGCACCATCGCCACCAGCCACGCCGGCAGGCGCTTGCTCGCGTGCTCATCGCCCTCGGGGTCGTAGCGCAGTTCGGCGCCGTCCCAGATGAGCGTGACCTGCTTGTCGGCGGCGATGCGCTTCGAGGCGGCGAGCACGGCCGATGTCACGGCGTCGGCGGGTTGCCCCGCGCGCATGCGCGGCACGGCGACGTCGCGCAGCATGCGCGCCTGCCAGCCGTCGGGCAGCGTGCCTTCCAGGCCATAACCAGTCTCGAAGACGATACGGTGCTCCTGCATGGCCACGAGCAACAGCAGGCCGTCGTCGCGATCGGAATTGCCGATGCCCCACTTCTTGAATACGCGCACCTTGTAGGCGTCGGGGTCCTCACCGTTCGTGGTCGGCACGGTGAGCACCGCGAACTGCACGCCCGTCTTCTTCATGACCTGATCGAGGAAGGCCTCGAGTTGCGCGTGCCGCGCGTCGTCGAAGACCTTGGCC
>JANXVS010000552.1 GCA_025351555.1 Pseudomonadota bacterium
GGGGTGATGTTGTATAACAATGCACAATTGACTGTTTTGCTGTTCGTCATGGCGCCGCTGATCGCGCTGGTGGTGTGGTTCGTGGGTCGCCGCTATCGGCGTATCAGTCATCGCATCCAGGATTCGGTCGGCTCGGTTGCCGGCATCGTCGACGAGGCCGTCGGCGGCCAGCGCGAGATCAAGGTGTATCAGGGCGCCGCGTCCGAGCGCGCGCGTTTCGCCGCTGTCAGCGAAAACAACCGGCGCCTGAACCTGAAGGTCGCCGCGACCAATGCGCTGTCCACATCCCTGGTGCAGTTCGTCGCCGCCTGCGCGCTGGCTGGGATCATCTTCCTCGCTACGCGCCCGGCGATGCTAGGACGCATGAGTCCCGGCACGTTCATGTCGCTGATCAGCGCGATGCTGCTGATGTTGCCCTCGCTCAAGCGCCTGACCACGGTGCAGGCGTTGATGCAGCGTGGCGTGGCCGCGGGACAGGACTTGTTCGGCATCCTGGATCTGCCCGGTGAACGCGATGACGGCAAGTATACGATTGCACAATGCCGCGGTGAACTGGAATTGCGCGATGTCGTACAGCAATATCCTGGCCAGGCCACGCCGGCACTTCGCGGCGTCAGCCTGCGTTGCGCGGCGGGCAGCGTCACCGCCCTGGTCGGCCGCTCCGGCAGCGGCAAGTCGAGTCTGGCCAGCCTGATTCCACGATTCTACGAACCGGCCAGCGGCGAAGTATTGCTTGACGGCCGCCCGCTCGCGGACTACGCCCTCGACAGTCTGCGTGCGCAGATCAGCTGGGTTGGCCAACAGGTGGTGATTTTCGACGACACGATCGGCCGCAACATTGCTTACGGTGCACTCGCTGGTGCCACGCGCGAAGCGATCATCGACGCCGCGCGTGCCGCAAATGCGCTCGATTTCATCGATGCCCTGCCACAAGGGCTCGACAGCCGCGCAGGCGAAAGCGGTGCGCTGTTGTCCGGCGGCCAGCGCCAGCGTCTGGCGATCGCACGGGCGTTGCTCAAGGATGCGCCGATCCTGATTCTGGACGAAGCCACCAGCGCGCTCGACAGTGAAAGCGAAGGCTTGATTCAACAAGCGCTCAAGCGTCTGTTGCGCGACCGCACCGTGCTGGTCATCGCGCACCGTCTGTCCACGATTGAGCACGCCGATCAGATCGCGGTGCTTGATCAAGGCCGCATCGTCGAAATTGGCACGCACGCCGATCTGCTCGCGCGCAATGGTCACTATGCTGCATTGTATAAAATGCAGTTTCGCGACAGCGCAAACTAAGCGCGTACGGCCCTGGCGGCGTTGTTCTAGCAGCCGCTGTCGCGAATCTTGTGAGGATATACCGCAACCACTCGCAGCGGTCCGCCGAGCGAATAGTCAGGCAGGCATACGGGTTGCACTACTGGAGGGCTCGTTGGACTACCGCGGTGTCGGTGTGCTGCCTGAAGGCAATGACGCTATCTCCGCCAAACTTCCAGACGTGGACGAACGGAGCCCTGAAACTCTTGCCCGTGGCCTTGTACGTTCCACTGTACTCGCCAAGCGATACGACAGTGTCGGCATTGGCAATGAGTTCGTGTGATATAGCAGTAAAGCCGTCCCACTCGGCCCCAATTTTCATGAAGACGTTCCGCAGCACAGCATCTGGCCCTACATAGGTGCCCGCGTAGGGGAAGCCTTCCGCTTCAGTCCAGCTAGCGTTCGGCGCAAGGACTGCAAGCACCGCGGGGATGTCGCCGCGTGCGAATGCAGCGTATACATTGGCGATGGTATCCGAATGCCCAGCCATGATTGCTCTCCTGTCAGTTTGTGGGTGATTTCTGTCGCACTGCCTAACACCTGAAATAAGCGGCGTGCCGAAGGCACGTCCGCTGGAATGAAATGTTGGGCAGCGCGTGCGGGACGGTCGGTACCATCACGGCATCGGCGGTGCGCCAACCTTCAATTGGCGCTGGTATTCCGCTTCATCGTAGTGCCCCTTCGAATCGGCGATAAGACCGTGTGCAGGCGTATGTGAGTTTAGAACCCTTTCGATTTTTTCGCTTAGAGCTGCGTCGCCCTTCGAGTCGTCGCGGACTGCAACGGCCGCGTGCGCGTCAAGAACAGGAGCGACAAAAGTTGCGACGTCGCGAGGCAAGGTCATCGTTTGTGGCGAGGCAGCAAAGGTTGGCGAGGCGGCGACAAGAAGTAATAAAGGTATACGAGCGATTCTCATGAGGCCTAACGAGGTTGTAGAAAAACTCCCCTGATCTTGCTTCAATACGCCAACGCAAACAAGGGGCTCGGGAATGGCACGA
>JANXVS010000566.1 GCA_025351555.1 Pseudomonadota bacterium
GGCCAAGCGCCCCGCCACGGCGCTGGCATTGGCTGCGGCGCTGGCACCATCGCCTGCACGCGTACCTGCAGGATGGCGCTCGCGGGGCGTTGCGGCGGCCTTGGCCGCGCTGGCAGCCGTGGGTACGGTTTTAGGACTTGGCTACTGGCGCGCTGCGCCGGCATGGCAGGCCGAAGCCGCGTTTTATCGCGTGGATGCGCACGGCAGCGTGGCGTTGAACGACGGCGCCACGGTCGCGCTCGGTGAGCGCCTCGCGCTGCGGTTTCACAGCAGCAAGCCGGCCTATGTATACATTTTCGATGATGACGGCTCGGGTCAGACGGCCGTGTTGTTTCCGCTGTCCGGTTTGAAACCGGAAAACCCGCTGGCGCCCAACACCGAGCACCGTCTGCCGGGTGCGGCGCAATCCACGGCCTTGACCTGGCAGATCAGCAGCGGAGCAGCGCGCGAGGAATTCATCATCGTGGCGGCGGATGCACCGCAGCCGCAACTGGAGCATCGCATCGCGGCCTGGCAACACGCCAGCCAAACCGCCGCCACGCGCGGCGCCCTGGAGTTGGCGGCAGATACGGATTCGGTGGCGGTGGAAAATGCCGAGCTGCGGCAAACGCTCGCCGCACTCGATCATGACGCCGGCGCCGAACACCTGCGCCGCTGGCGCTTTGTGTTTCCGCATTCCAAACCTTAGCCGCGGGTCACCGCTGCGGCCAGGCGGTCTTTCGCATGGAATGGCAGACCGATCTGAAACACTTTGCGGTCAATCATTTCCTCGTCGGCCTGGCCTTGCTGACCGTGAATTTCCTGATTCACCATGCGTTCGGCTGGCTGGTGCGTGGCGACTTTCAGCAGGCGGTGCAGCACATTTGGTTCGTGCCGCAATTGCTGTTGTGCATCCTGGTCGCCGACCTCGCGCAGTACTGGACGCATCGCGCCTATCACGAGGTACCGTATCTGTGGCGCTACCACTCGGTGCATCACAGCGCGAAGACGATGGACTGGCTGGCTGGCTCACGCCAGCACATGCTGGAGGTGATTTTCACCCGTGTGTGCGTGCTCGCGCCGCTGTTCGTGCTCGGCTTCAGCGAAGGCGTGGTGAATGCCTACATCATCATTGTCGGATTCCAGGCCGTGTTCAATCATGCCAATGTGCATCTGCCCTGGGGTCCGCTGAAGTACCTGATCGTTACGCCGGATTTTCATCACTGGCATCACGCCTCGGACGATGAGGCGATCGATCGCAATTACGCTGCACACTATGCGTTTCTCGATTACATTTTTGGCACCGCAGTGAAGGTGCCCGCACACAAGCCCTTTCCGGAAAAATACGGCGTGGTTGGTGACTATATGCCAGACGGTTTCGTCAACCAGCAGATGTTTCCGTTCCGTGCGAAACCGGCAGCGCCAGCGCCGGAATAGACGCAGGGTGCAGCGAAGTTCTGTAGTCGCTTGGTTTGGTAGTGGACAGAAGCGCTACCGCGAATCCTCCTGCCAAGGCGAAGCCGGCAACGACTCGACCGCATCCACGCGCAAGCGTCCCAGTGTGTCGAATCCGGCGAAAAAGCGCCACGGATCGCCGTCGCCGACCGACAGCGCGATATGGCCGGCATCGAAGCCGTGCAGGGCGGCATCGAAACTTTGCCAGTGGCCATCGACGAAGGCCTGTGCCCAGGCATGTGGCACGAACACGTGCTCGACGCCGGCGTAGTGATCGGTGTAGGCCAGACCATCGACGACGCGTGTGGGAATACCGAGTGCGCGGCCGAGTGCGGCGAGCAGCACGGCATGCTCGGTGCAGTCGCCCTCGGGATTCTTCGCCACTTCCAGCGCCGATGCGTAGCCGACGTTCAAGTTCTTGCGGATGTAGCTGCGTACAAATTGTTCCAAATGTTGCATTTGCTCGTGCGGGGTATTTGCTGCGCCCGCCCCTTCGCGCGCGAGCTTGCGGATTTCCGGCGCGTCACTTTGCAGCCAGTCGTTGGGTTGCGAATCGGCGGCGGTCGGTTTGTCCTCGCGCCCGGGGCGCGCGTCTGCGTCCAGCGGAGTAATGCGCAATTCAACACCGTTCACGATCGTCGCAGCCTGCTGCTCGTCGGTGTCCGCCAGTTGCAAAGCAGGGCCTTGCCCGGCTGCGCTCAGTTTTAGGATCACGCCTTGGCGCAGTTCGTTCGGACTCAATGCAGCGGGCGCGCGCATCATCGCGTGAGTGAGGATGTCAGATGACTGGTTCGGCGCCTGCGCGCAGGCTTTCGAGCAGGCCAGCATGGTCAGGTCGTAACCCATTAGCGGCATCGCCATCTTCAGTACGGTCAGATCCGCGTCGACCCAAGTAACGGTGCTCGTCTGGGCGCCGGGTAAATGTATAATTTGTTCAATTTTTGTCAGAGCTCGCTTGCCTTCCGGCAGATCGACGTTTTTGCTTGCGCCGACGCTCGATTCGATTTCCACGGCGTCTAGGCTTTCCGGCTGGAACGCGGTCTGCCGGTAGTGCGTGCCGGCATCCAGGCCCGTTCGCAGGTTCGCCAGACGCAAGCCCTCGGCGAGCAGCGCAGCCTGCGGCCATGCGATGACACGAGTCTGCTTGACGCCGCCGATTTCGCTGGCGACATCGAACTTGCCATCTGCACGCAGGCTGCCGCGCAGCACGTTTGCCGAACCGGAAATCAGCGTGCGCGATTCAAACGCGAGCGGCTTGCCGTCGCGGCTCTCGGTGTCGGTTTCACTGGTGGCGAGAGCAACCTTGGTACCGGCACGGTCCAGTTGCACGTCCATCGCCTGCGTCGTAATCACGCGGTCGCCCTCGACTGTGCGCGTGGTGTGCATGGCGCCGATCTTGCGCCCGTCCAGCAATACGCTCATCCAGGTATCGTCAGCGGGTGCAGCCAGCGCGGCAAAGGAGGGAAATAGCAGGACGAGAAGCGCATGGCGCATGAGAAAAATCCAGAAAAGCGTGGAATAAGGCTGATCATGTCGCTGCACGACGATCATCCGTTCGGGTTCGGCAAGCCGAAGTAGGCGCAGCGCCACCCATCATTGCGGACGCCAGCCGTCCGCAGTCAGCAGCTCCAGCGGGCGAAACCGCGCCTTGTAGTCCATCTTCGGATGCTGGTCGATCCAGTAGCCCAGATACAGATGCGGCAGGCCGCGTTGGCGGGTGATTTCAATCTGGCGCAGGATCGCATACGTGCCCAGGCCGCGCGCAGCTTCATCGGGATCGAAAAATGTATACACCGCCGAGAGGCCCGTGGTCGTGATATCGGTGATGGCTACACCGAGCAGTCGATCGCACAGGCGCAATTCGATGAATGACGTCGGGCTCCACGCGGTGTAAAGGAAGCGCGAGAAATCTTCCGGATCCGGATCGTCCATGCCGCCGCCGGGATGACGCGCTTCCAGGTAACGCCGGTACAACTGGAAATACTCATCGGTGTGACGTGCCGGTTCAATGTGCAGTTCCAGATCGGAGTTGCGTTGCAGGCAGCGGCGCTGGCTGCGATCCGGCTGGAATTGGGCGACGGGAACGCGCGCGGCGATGCAGGCATGGCAGCTGCCGCATTGCGGCCGGTAGACATGGCCGCCGGCGCGGCGAAATCCGCGCGTCAATACGGCATCGTATATTTGTGGAAGATGCGGCGAGGCCGGGTCGATGACGAGATTTTGCGCCGTGCGCTGCGCATAGTAGCCACAAGGATGCGGCAAGGTCTGGAACAGATGGACGACCTCGGACTTCATCGGCCAATTGTAGCGCCGAATGCGCCGAGTGCGGCACGCGCGCAACAACGCTTCAGAAAACGCCCGACCAGCGCAGCAGAACCAGGATGACGATCGCCGTCAGCAGCGTGATTTCCTACGTCGCCAAGCTCGATGACGAATTGAAAGGCGACAAGTTTCTCGATGCCGGAAAATTTCCGAACATCACGTTCAAGAGCACCAAGGTCGAAGGCGCCGCTGGCCAGAATCATTTCAAGGTAAGCGGTGACCTGACCGTGCACGGCGTGACCAAGCCGGTCGTGCTCGATGCCACCTTGAACAAGGCCGGTGAACATCCGATGATGAAGACGCAGA
>JANXVS010000005.1 GCA_025351555.1 Pseudomonadota bacterium
AAATACGTGCGGTAAAATAGGCGCTCCAACCCGGCCACGTGATCCATGTGCGTATGCGTGATATAGACCGCGCGCGGCGCTTGTCCGTACACATCCAGATAACGGCTCAGCGTCTCCGGACCGCAGTCGATCAAGAGCAGCGGCGTCCCATCGCGTTCAAGCACTGCGCCGGCGGAGCCGAGTTCCACGGCTTGTGCCGACCCGACGCCGAGAAAGCGCAACGCGAGATTCATGTGTGCGCTCCGCTTTGAGCCAGCGCACTTTCGACACGCCGTTCGTACGCGGCCATCAGCGGGTTCCAGCAAGTGCGATCAAACGCCGGCTCGCCGTCACGCGCGGCGCCGAGCTTGAGCAGCGAACGCCGCAGCCGCGCCAGATTCGCCAGTTGCCAGTCGCGCGTGGGAGCGCGTATCTGGCCGCGATCGAAATCCACCAGCCAGACAGTGTCGTCGGCAAGCAATACATTGTGCGCGTTGAGATCAGCGTGAAAAACGCCGGCCGTGTGGAATTCGGCAACCGTTTCACCAACGCGCGCGGCGACGTCCGCATCGCAACGGTCGCGCGCCACGAGTTCGGCCAAGTTGGATGCGCCTTCGATGCGGCGTGTGATCAGGTCGGCGCGATAATGCGCGCCGTGACGCCGATAGCGCGCGGCGACTGGCGCCGGCACACGCAGGCCGCGCCCATGCAGTTCGGCAAGCAGGGCAAATTCGGCGAAACCGCGTGTGCGCTCGGCGCCCGTCCACAGATAGCGATCGCCCATCACCCGCGCGACCATGCCGCCGCGACGATAATGCCGCAGTACGCAACGCCCGAATGGCGCGTCGAGGTAGATCGCTCCGCCGCGGCCGCCGCTTGCGTTCTGCGCACGACCCTGGGCAAGCCAATGCGCTGCCTCGAACCAGTCCGGCTCGAAACGATGGGCTTGTGCCGTGGCGGTCGCGTCGAACACAATCGAGCCGTCGGGGGTAGTCTGTCGTTGTGCCCGGATCATCGCATCGAACATCGTATCGACCTTCAGCCGCCAGTTTAGCAAGCCCGAGCACCGATGCCGCAATTTTCGACCACCACGCCGCCACAATCGCTATGCCTGCTGCGCACCTCAGCGCTTGGCGACGTGACTCATGTCGTGCCAATCGTGCGCACGCTGCAGGCGCATTGGCCACAGTCACAATTGATCTGGGTCGTCGGCAAACTTGAGCACAAGCTGGTCGGCGATCTGCCCGGCGTCGAGTTCATCGTATTCGACAAGGGCGCCGGTTGGCGCGAGTTTCGTTCGCTGCGCGCGCAACTGGCCGGACGCCGCTTCGACGCGCTGCTGCACATGCAGGTGGCGCTGCGGGCGAACCTGCTCAGTGCCTTGATCCGCGCGCCGCTGCGCATCGGTTACGACCGCGCGCGATCGAAGGATATGCACGGCCTGTTCGTCAATCGGCGCATTGCCGCGCGCAGCGGCGAGCATGTGCTCGATGCGATGGCAAGCTTTCTCGAACCGCTGGGACTCAAACAAGCCACGGTGCGCTGGGATATTCCGATTCCGGCGCAGGCCGAAGAGTTTGCCATGCAGCATCTTCCTGGTGACGCGCCGACGCTGCTGGTCAGCCCGTGCTCGAGCCACACGGTGCGCAACTGGCAGCCGCAGCGTTACGCCGCTGTGATGGATCACGCCGCCACAACACTCGGCTGGCGCGTGGCGCTGTGCGGCGGCCCCGACGCCTACGAACGGCAGTTCGGCGATGCCATTGTGGAAAAAGCAAAAAATAAACCCGTCGACTTGATCGGCAAGGACACGCTCAAGCAATTCCTTGCACTCGCGCGTCGCGCCACCTTGGTGCTGACGCCGGACGCCGGCCCGATGCACATGGCCAACGCCGTCGGCACATCCGTGCTGGGCCTGCACGCGGCGAGCAATCCGCAGCGTTCCGGCCCGTATTCGGATCGGCGCTGGTGCGTGGATCGCTACGATGCCGCCGCGCGTAAGTTCTGCGGCAAATCGGCAGCGGAATTGGCCTGGGGCACCAAACTGGAGTATCCGGGCGTGATGGACTTGATCGAAACCGGCGATGTCATTGAGCGGCTGGAAGCATTTGCGCGCGCACGCAGTCAGGTTTTCGGTGCGCGATAATCCTGATACGACTTTTCCTCCACCAGCTGCGAACCAAGCTTCAGGTTGATTTCGCGTTTGACCGCTGCGCGCTCGTCGTTGCGGAAGTAGACCGAGCGCGCCAGTTCGATGAATTCCGCATCGAACGCCTGCGCTTTCTCCTTCATGCGGATGTGATCCTCGATCTCCCAAAGCGCTTCATTGACGGCTTTCAGTCGCGCGCGCTCGGCGGCGATGTCGACTCGTGACGCCGGATTCTGCGCCCAGGCGTCGTTGAGAAGATCGAGCTCGGTGCGCACATTGGCGAGTTTGGTGGCGTCGCGCATCTGCGCGAGCTTGATCTCGAGAATGGTGATCTTGTCGATCAACTCACCGAAGGAAACGGGGGCACAGATCAGGCTCATGGCAGGCAGGATAATTGGATGGGCGCGTATTGTAAGGGCAGCGCCGATCGCCCGACAGCGCAAACCGGTTGTTTCTTCGCAGCCCGGCCCGTATCATTCGCGCCCTTCGACGTAGCGCCCATCTGGAGAGGTGGCAGAGTGGTCGAATGCGCCGGATTCGAAATCCGGTTTACGGTTTTGCCGTAACGTGGGTTCGAATCCCACCCTCTCCGCCAGACCTGCGAACCTTCAGCCCTTCCCCTCCGTGCGCACCGCATGCACGGCACGCGAGCGGTTGCGCGTATACACGTATACCGACGCCGGCGGCATGTTCCACCAGGCAAAGCCACCGCGCCGCACCGACAGGCCAAGATCGGCCAATAGTTCGCGTGACACCGGCGATTTCGGACCGTAGGTGAACTGGATGAAGCGGCCTTCCGGCGTGAGTGTGCTGAACGCCGCCTGCAGAATCTCGACCTGGGTGCGCTTGGTCATCGACAGCAAACCCAGACCGCTGATCACGGCATCGGCCAAGCCGCGGTCGAGAAACCCATCCGCCGTGGCAATGGCTTTCAGTTCGCGCGCGTCTCCGCAGACGACGTGCGCATCGGCGAAACGCGCGCGCAGGTGCTGATACAGCGCCTCGTTGAGCTCGAGCACCAGCAAGTCTTTGGGGACGATGCCATGTCCGATGAGGGCCCGAGTGAATACGCCGGTGCCACCGCCGAGCTCGATTACGCGCCGCGCTGCATGTGGCAGTTCCACGATCATCTGTCGTGCCAACTGGCGCCCGGACGGCGACAGTGCGGCAATGGCCAGCGGATTCTTCAACCATTGGCGAAAGAACGTCCACGCCTCTGGCGTATCCGAACCGGCAGGCTTGTTTTCTTCTGGCCGGGTCGGCGAGGTCATGCGGAAATCCGTGTGGGGAAAGCGTCCGCCATGATAGTGCCGCGGCTGTTTACTGACCAGCAGCAACCCAGGTAACGGGCAATCGGCCACGCCAAGCAAGCAGCCCCGCTGCGCCAGAGTGACGAAGCGGGGCTGGAAAGACGGCGCCTGGGTAGGCGCCGATGAGTGTTACTCAGTGATGATAGCCGTGGCGATGATAGCCGCGGTCGCGGTACTGATAACCGCCACGATAGTAGTGATGTGGATGATAGCCGCCGCGTACGACGATGCCACCATAGGCCGGATAATACGGCGCATCGTAGTAATCATCATAGTACACCGGCGCCGGGGCGTAGTTACCACCGTAGTAACCATTACCGCCGTAGTAACCACCGCCGCCGTAGTACCCACCACCGCCGTAGTAACCGCCGTTATAGCCGCCGGAGTAACCACAGAGGTGACAACCACCGCCGTAACCGATGCTCACGCCTGGCAGGTTGATGCCAATGCCGAAATGGCCGTGAGCGAACGCGGCCGGCGCCAGCGCAAAGCCGGCTGCCGCGAGCAGGCCCAGAACCATCGCGCGAAATCCACGCTTGCGGAATGTCATGACGCTCTCTCCCATATTCAGTGGTGACTAAGGTGTCGCCAGTGCATGCTGCGGTTGCACGGCTGAATCGAAACTGAAATAAATACAACTTCGAGATGCTGTTCAGTTTCGACCGGCGTTAGCTGAACAGATTTGTGAATTTGACGAGAAGGCTCTTCAAGCAGAGCTTCCACTCGTCTGACGAATAGAAGCTTTCGCTCGTCCTGCGGCCGAGCGAGTCACTTCTCTTTGCGTGCCCAAAGAGAAGTGACCTAGAGAGCGAGTTGTCAGCGCTTGCGCATCTCCCACGCGCGATGAATCCGCGCATTGCGCTCAAAATCGAACGGTATCGTGCTCGCGCTGATATCGCGTATCGCGAATTGCGACAGCGCCGCTTCATCAAGTTTGAAACGACGGAAATTGTTCGAGAACAAAATCGTCCCGCCGGGAAACAGACGCTCGCCGCACAGCGTGAGCAGGCGCATGTGATCGCGCTGCACATCGAAATCGTCGGCGCGTTTGGAGTTGGAGAACGTCGGCGGATCCACGAAGATAAGGTCGTACATCGCTGAATGTGATTCCAGGTAACCCAATACGTCGGCCCATACCAACTTGTGCTGCGGCTCGGAAAATCCGTTCAAGGCCAGGTTCTGCATTGCCCAGTCCAGATAGGTCTGCGACAAATCGACGCTGGTTGTCTCTGCGGCGCCGCCGGCGGCGGCGTAGACGCTGACGCTGGCGGTGTAGCAGAACAGATTGAGGAAACGCTTGCCGCGACTCATCTCGCGCACGCGCGCACGCAACGGGCGATGATCCAGGAACAGGCCGGTGTCCAGGTAATCGCGCAGGTTGACGAAGAACTTCAGGCCGCTCTCTCCCACTTGCAGAAATTCGCCGCTTTCATCCATACGACCATATTTCTCGCCACCCTTGCCACGCCGGCGTGTCTTCAGTGCGACGCGTTCACGCGGCACGCCGAGCACCTCGCCGGCGACGTGCGCAAGCTCGCGCAGACGCGTGCGCGCGAGGTTTTCGTCAATACTTGCCGGCGCTTGATATTCCTGGATATGCAGATGATCGGCGTCTTCTGCACGATAAATATCGATCGCGGCCGCATACTCGGGCAAGTCAGCATCGTATACACGCCAGCAGTCGATGCCTTCGCGTTCGGCACGCTTACGCAGATGGCGGAAATTTTTCTCGATGCGATTCTTCAGCATCTGGGCGCCATCGGACAACGGCTTGGGCGCGTGCGTTTGTTCGCTGCGCGGCGTCAGATCGAAGTTGAGCAGCACGCATTCAAGCGCGCCGTTGTACAGCCGATACCTCTTGTCCGCGCGCAGGCCGATGGCGCGACCGAGCTCCTCGTCGGAAGTGATGACGCTGGCGCGCCACTGGGGAAATTCCGCCTTGAGTTTTTCGCCAAGCAGGCGATACAGCGAGGCCACGCCGGCATCCGCACTCATGCGCTCGCCATACGGCGGATTGCAGATGACGAGACCCGGTTGGTCGAGTTCGTGCGGGCGATGCAGATGTTCCAGCGACTGCCTTCCTAAGTGAATGAAGCCAGATAGTTGCGCGAACTGCGCATTGCGCTTGGCCTCGTTGATCACGGCCGGATCCTGATCGAAACCGAAGAACACCGGACGCAGCGCCTGCAAGCCCGCTGTCGCGCGCGCCTGCGCCTGATCGTGCAGCGTTTTCCACAATGCCGCATCATGGCCGCGCCAGCCGGAAAAACCGAAGTAGTCGCGACGCAGCCCCGGTGCGACGTCGCCCGCCATCAGCGCCGCCTCGATCAGCAACGTGCCGGAACCGCACAACGGATCGACCAGGCCGCCGCCGGCCAAGTACACCGCCGGCCAGCCGGCGCGCAGCAGCATCGCCGCGGCGAGGTTTTCCTTCAGTGGTGCTTGCCCGGCGCCCTGGCGGTAACCGCGCTGGTGCAGCGGTGTGCCGGACAGATCGATGCTGACGATTGCCTTGCCGCGGCGCAGGACCAGATTCACCCGCAGCGCCGGGCGCTCCGTATCCACATTGGGACGTTCTCCACTTTTGTTGCGGAACTGATCGACGATGGCGTCCTTGACCCGCAGCGCGGCATACTGGCTATGGGTGATCCCTTTCGTGCTGCCGACCGCGTCGACCGCAAAGCTGGCAGCGACATCCAGATGTTCGCTCCAGTCGATGTCGAGCGCGCCCGCGTACAGCGCCTCGCCATCTTCGGCGGTGAATTCTGCGATCGGCGCCAGGATGCGGCTGGCCAGCCGTGACCACAGGCAGGCACGATAGCCAGCTTCAAGCTCACCGCGGAAATGCACGCCGGCCAGGGCCTCGTGCACATCGGCCGCACCGAGTGCTACCAACTCGTCAACCAGCAGGTATTCCAGCCCTTTCTGGCAGCTCGCAAAGAAGTCACGCATCAGATGAACGGCCCAAGGAAGTCGCGGAACTGGCGTGCAACAAAATCCACATGTGCACTCAGCCGGTGATCGTCGCGCACCAGGGTGATCGTGTCGCCGCGCGCACGCGCGAACGCGATCGCGTTATCGACCGGGCACAGTTCGTCGTCCCAGCCATGCACGAGGGCAGTCGGCACGCGCCGCGCATCAAACCGCGCATAGCCGGCAATCGTCACCGGCAACGCAATCAGGAACAGGCCGACGCAGTTCAGATCGAACGAGGCCGGCCCGGAAATAAACGCGCCCATACTCGATCCAGCCAGGATCACCGGCGCGTCCGCAGGCGCGTGCTGCTTGAGCCGGGCGATGCGCGCATCGATGCGGCGGACGTCGCCGCTGGCATCCAGATCGCGATAATCCGGCCGCACACTGCGGAATCCCAGTGGCTCGGCGATGGCCGCCAGCGCGCTGACCTTGGTCGCATCCGGCCCGCTTTCCAAGCCATGCGAGAGAATGAGGAAGGGCTTCATGGCGATGATTATCGCATGACGTTGGCTTGTCTCCGCGCGCATGCGAAACTGCGTGAATGCCCATCGATCTGCCGACCGAGCTATCCATCCGCGACTGGCCGCTGCCTTACGAATCGCGCCTGCAAACGCGCGCGCTTGATGCTATCGACCTCGTCGTGATCCATTGCACCGAATTGCCGGATATGGCGATGACGCGAGAATTCGGCGAGCGCGTTCGTTACCCGGCGACGCAGACCGGCAACAGCGGCCACTACTACATCGATACCGATGGCAGTGTGTCGCGCTTCGTCGCCAACAATCGCGTCGCCAATCACACCTTTGGCTACAACACGCGCTCGCTCGGCATCGAGATTGCCAACATCGGCCGTTACCCGCACTGGGGCGACAGCCGCTACCAAACGTTCATGGTCGCGTATACAAAGCAGCAAATCGATGCGCTGCTCGTTCTGCTGCGACAACTGCGCCACGACTTGCCCAGCCTCAGATATATCGCCGGGCATGAAGACCTCGACCGTCGCATGGAAGCGGCCAGCGATGATCCGACGATCATGCTGCCGCGTCGACAGGATCCGGGACCGCTGTTTCCGTGGGCGCAGGTTGTACCGGTCGTCAGACTGGAACGCCTGATTCCGTAGGTTTTGCGATCATCCCTGATCGCGACGATCAAACAGCGTCCATCCCTGGCCGCACTTTTCAAAATTGCCTCGCTATACTTCGTCACTCTTGCGGAGACGCCACTTGTCCAGCCCCATCGTCGGCGAATTGATTGACCTGCTGCAACTCGAACGCATCGAGGAAAACCTGTTCCGCGGCCAGAGCCGCGACATCGGCACCAAG
>JANXVS010000075.1 GCA_025351555.1 Pseudomonadota bacterium
CGAGGAGTTTCCCGCGGCGGCGTTGATGGATTTGCTGCGCGCGATTACGCCGCCGGATATGGCCCAGTCATCGCGGCGTCTGCTCACCGAATGGCTGGGTGCGAGCGATGCCGAACTGTGCTGGCGCCAGCCGGATTCCACCATCCCAGCACCGGCGCCAGCCAGGGCATTGCAACGACTGGCACAGCAGGTACTGGACAGTGGCGAGCAAGTTGTCGAATTGATCGTAGCCACGCCGCAGCGCAATGCATCGTTGCGTATCGCTGCACCGCTGCGTGCGCAGGGCAAGGTCGTTGCCGCGCTGGCCTGCGAATTGCTTGCGGATAAGTGGTCCGACCCCGCGCGCCGGGCACGCTTTGAGCGAGTGCTGCAATTCATGGAATTGCGCCTGCACGAAATGGGTGCGCTGGAGGATTTGCGCCTGTCAGTGGCGAACATGGAGCAGACCGAGCGCCTGCAACGGGCATTGTTTGCCATCGCCGATCAGGCCAACGCCGATCGCGAGATGCCCGACGTTTTCCGCGCCCTGCATGAAATCGTCGGCAGTCTGATGTACGCCGAGAATTTATATATTGTGCTGTACGACCGTGCGCGCGAAATGCTGCGTTTTCCCTATTTCGTCGATGTGGCCGATCCGGATCTACCCGATCCGGAGCGCGAAATATCGATGCAGGAACACGAACGCAGCCTCACCTGGTACCTGCTGACGCGCGGTGCTGCAATGCGCGGAACTCTGGTCGAGATCGAAGCCGCCGTTGGCGGATCGCTGGCCTTGGGCTTCGGACCGGATTGTGTGGACTGGCTCGGCGTACCGCTGCTGCGCGCCGGCAAGACCGTCGGCGGTATCGTTGTGCAAAGTTATACCGAGGCCGCGCGCTACAGCGAGCGCGATCAGGCGCTGCTGACTTACGTCGCCCAGCACATCCTGACGGTGCTGGAACGCCGCTTTGCGCACGAGGAATTGGAGCGCCGCGTGGGCGAGCGCACCGACGCGTTGCGCGATGCCAACCGGCTGCTGCAACAACAGGTACTGGAGCGCCAACGTGGCGAACGCCTGCAGGCGGCCTTGTTCCGCATCGCTGAACTGGCCAACAGCACGGAAAGTCTGGAAGATTTCTACGCCGCGGTGCATCGAGCGGTTGGCGGATTGCTGTACGCACGCAATTTCTATATCGCCCTGCTGTCGGACGACAAGACGTTCCTGATTTTTCCGTATTCGGTCGACGAACGCGACGTGAAACGCGATCCGCGCCAGCTTAGCCATGGCCTGACCGAGTATGTATTGCGCACCGGCAATGTTTTGCTCGCCGACCGCGCCGGCCTGGAACGCATCTATGCCAGCGGCGAGGCCGAGCCGATCGGCGCGCGTTCACGCAGCTGGCTCGGCGTGCCCCTGATTTGCGACGAGCGTCCGGTCGGCGTGCTCGCGGTGCAAAGCCATTCCGACGAGCACCGTTACACGCCGCGCGACCAGGAATTGCTTACCTTCGTTTCCTACCACATTGCTAACGCGCTCGAACGCAAGCGCAACGGCGAATCACTCAAGCAAGCCTACGCAGACCTTGAGCAACGCGTGATCGAGCGCACCAGCGAGCTGGCGACCGCCAACCGCGACCTGCGTGAACATATCGCAGTGCGCGAGCGTATGGAGCGTCAACTCAAGCATGAAACCCTGCACGACGCGCTCACCGGTTTGCCTAACCGCAATTTCCTGCTCGATCGCCTCAGTCAAGCGCTGATCGCTTTCGCGCGCGATCCGCGCAAGCGGTTCGCCGTGCTGTTCCTGGATCTGGATCGTTTCAAGGTCGTCAACGATTCGGTCGGGCATCTGGTGGGCGATGAATTGTTGAATGAAGTCGGTGGCCGCATCGCCGGGTGCCTGGAGCCGCAGGATCTGGTTGCGCGATTGGGCGGCGACGAGTTTGCAATCCTGCTCCACGATATCGAGAGTTCCGAGGATGCCTGCGCTCTGGCTCAGCGCATTATCGACGTGCTCAACGCGCCGATCCGACTGGGCGGCAAGGAAGTTGTTACCTCGACCAGCATCGGTATCGCGCTCGCCGCGGCGCGCTACAACAAAGCCGAGGAACTGTTGCGCGACGCCGATGTGGCCATGTATCGCGCCAAAGCCGAAGGGCGCCATCGCTACGCCTTGTTCGACGAACATCTGCATCAGGAAGCCATGCAGTTGCTGGAACTGGAAATCGACCTGCGTCGGGCGATTTCCAGAAATGAATTCGTACCTTTTTTCCAACCGATCGTGCGTTTGTCCGATCGCAGTGTGGTCGGCTACGAGGCGCTGCTGCGCTGGCAGCACCCGCAGCGCGGCCTGCTGCTGCCAGCCGACTTTCTCGCCGTGGCCGAGGA
>JANXVS010000104.1 GCA_025351555.1 Pseudomonadota bacterium
AAGGTACGTCGCGTTTGCCGGATGCCGAACGTGCCCAAGAATAACAGCGCCGCTCATTTTATACGACGGGCCGGACAGCGGTTGAGGGATGGATACCGACAGCGCAGCGCACATTTCCACTTTTATAAAAATTCCCCGATGCGAACACTATTACGCGACATCATCGCCGCGCCGATTTCATGGCGGCGCCGACGCTGGGTCATTGCCGGCTCGCTGCTGACATTGACGATGTTTGTCGGTGCCGTGGTTCCGCGCGGGGCTAACGCCACGCGCCAGCCAGACGAGTTGACCACGCTAAGTCTCGACGTGCCGCCGCTGCCGACGCGCGATGCAGCGGCCGAGGCGGAATCCGCGTCGTCCACGCTGCTGTCGGGTGAAGACAACGATTGGCAAATCGTTACGGTACACACCGGCCAGACAGTCGGCGATATCTTCCGCCAGCAAGGCCTGTCGCCGGCTGATCTGCAAAAAATACTTGAGAATCGCGACAACGCAACGGCGTTACGCAACATCCATCCGAGCGATGAATTCGCATTCGCCCACGGCGCCGACGGCAGCGTGCATGGCGTGCGTTTCGATCGCGACGAACACGCGCGCGTGATCGTGAATTTTGCCGACGGCGGTATCCACGAACGCGTGCAAGATCGCAGCTTCGAACGCCGCACCTATGTCGCACACGGCGTGGTCGAGCGTTCGTTGTTCGAAGCCGGGGAACAAGCCGGCATGAACGATTCAATGGTGCTCAAACTCGCCAACGCGTTCGGCTACGATATCGATTTTGCCCAAGATCTGCGTCAGGGCGACAGCTTCACCGTAATCTACGATGATGTGTATTGCGAAGGCGAACGCCGCCACGACGGCGACATCATCGCCGCTACATTCATCAATCGCGGCAAGCGCTTCAGTGCCTTTCGCTATACCGACAGTACCGGTAGCACCTTGTTTTACAGCGAGGAAGGCCGGCCGCTGCGCAAAGCCTTCCTGCGCACACCGGTCGAGTTCACCCGAATATCCTCGGTGTTCAGCGCCGGACGCATGCATCCGATTCTCGGCACGATGCGCGCGCACCGCGGCGTCGACTATGCCGCGCCGACCGGCACGCCGATCCGCGCTGCTGGCGAGGGCCGGGTGACGTTTCGCGGCTGGCAGAACGGCTATGGAAATTTCGTCGTCATCCAGCACAATTCGCATATCAGCACCGCCTACGGCCACATGTCACGGTTTGCCGGAATCGGACTGGGCCAACACGTGGGCCAAGGGCAGACCATCGGTTTTGTCGGCATGACTGGCATGGCCACCGGCCCGCATCTGCACTACGAATTCCGCATCGATGGCATGCATCGCGATCCGCTCACGGTGACCTTGCCCAAACCCGAGCCGCTGCAGCCGACGGAACTGGCGCGCTTCCAACGCCAAAGCCAGCCGCAGCTGGCAAAGCTGAAGACGCTCGAAGCGACGCGGCTCGCGTTGGCAAAAAAGTAAGCCACACCGGTGGCGCAACCGGAGCTTTACCTCGGCCTTATCTCGGGCACCAGCGCCGACGGCATCGATGCGGCGCTGGGCAGTTTCGATCCGCAACCGCAGCTGCATGCGGCGCGGACACATCCGTATCCCGACGAGTTGCGTCTGCGCATTCTCGCCTTGGCCCAAGGCGATGGCCGGATCGCGCTGGATGAACTCGGCGCGCTCGATGTGGAGATTGCGCAAAATTTCGCACATGCCGCAAATGCGCTGCTCGCTCGCGAAGGCATCGCAGCGGCCGCCGTGACCGCGCTTGGCTCGCACGGTCAGACCGTGCGCCATCGGCCGCTCGGCGCAACTGCGTATACTTTGCAACTCGGCGACCCGAACATCATCGCGGAAGCCACCGGCATTACGACCGTTGCCGATTTCCGCCGCCGCGATCTGGCTGCCGGAGGCCAAGGTGCGCCGCTGGCCCCCGCGTTCCATGCCGCGATGCTGGCACGCAGCGACGCGACACGCGTGGTGCTCAATCTCGGCGGCATCGCCAATATCACGATCATTCCGCGCGACGTAAATGCGCCGCTGCGCGGCTTCGACACCGGCCCGGCAAGTTGCTTGCTCGACGCCTGGGCGCAGCTTCACCTCGGCAAGCCGTTTGATGTCGATGGCACCTTCGCTGCTTCCGGCAAGATCGACCCCGTGCTGCTGGCGCGCCTGCTGCCCGATCCCTACTTCGGTTTGGCGCCGCCGAAAAGCACAGGTCGCGAAGTGTTTCATCTGGCCTGGTTGCAACAGCATTTGCGCGGGCTCATTCTCGCGCCTGCCGATGTGCAGGCGACCTTGGTCGCGCTAAGCGCGCGCAGCATCGCCGACGCCGTTCACGCGCATGCGCC
>JANXVS010000122.1 GCA_025351555.1 Pseudomonadota bacterium
TTGCCGCCCTCGCCCACCGACTTGCAGCGCAGCTCATTGCCATTGACGCGCAACGCATTGTTCGCACGGTCGCCGACATCGGCATTGGTTTCGCTGCTGGCCTTGACGTAAGTGCCGATGCCGCCGTTCCAGAGCAAATCCACCGGCGACTTGAGGATCGCCGCCATCAACTCGGCCGCAGTCATCTGTTCGATGCCTTCGCCGATGTCGAGCGCCGCACGCACCTGCGGCGTGATCCTGATCGACTTCGCGCTGCGCGGATACAGCCCGCCGCCTTCGCTGATCAGGCTCTTGTCGTAGTCGTCCCACGACGAGCGCGGCAATGCGAACATGCGTTCGCGCTCGACGAACGATTTTTCTGCATCCGGGTCCGGATCGAGCAGGATGTGGCGATGATCGAACGCAGCAAGCAAACGGATGTGCCGCGACAGCAGCATGCCGTTGCCGAACACGTCGCCCGACATGTCGCCGATGCCGACGCAGGTGAAATCCTCGGTCTGGCTGTCGCGACCCATCGCACGGAAGTGACGCTTGACCGACTCCCACGCGCCTTTCGCGGTGATGCCCATGCCCTTGTGGTCGTAACCGACCGAGCCGCCCGAGGCGAACGCATCGCTGAGCCAGTAGCCGTGCTCGGCCGAAATCGCGTTGGCGATATCGGAAAATGTTGCCGTGCCCTTGTCGGCGGCGACGACCAGATACGGATCGTCGGCGTCATGACGCACGCAGTTCTGCGGATGCACGACCTGGCCATCGACCAGGTTGTCGGTAATATCCAGCAGCCCGTTGATGAACAGACGGTAGCAGGCAATGCCTTCGGTAAGCACAGCGTCACGCTCGCCGCTGGCGGGCGACTTCTTGACGAAGAAACCGCCTTTGGAACCGACCGGCACAATGACGGTGTTCTTGACCATCTGCGCCTTGACCAGACCCAGCACCTCAGTGCGGAAATCCTCACGCCGATCCGACCAGCGCAAGCCGCCACGCGCGACGGGGCCGAAGCGCAGGTGCACGCCTTCCACGCGTGGCGCGTAGACGAAGATTTCGCGGTAGGGCTTGGGTTTCGGCAAATCCGGCACCTTGGCCGGATCGAACTTGAAGCTGATGTATTCGCGCGGCTTGCCTCCGGGCGTCTGGTAAAAACTGGTGCGCAGCATGGCGCCGATCGCACCGAGCCAAGCGCGCAGGATGCGGTCTTCGTCGAGACTAGCGACACGGTCGAGCAGAATCTTCAGCGCCGCGACGATTGCCTGGTATTGCGCGTCACGCGATTCGCCACGCGCACTGACCACATTGTCCACAAATCCAGAATGGGATTTTACCACATCCTCCGGCACCAATGTTTCCAGTTCCTTGCGCAGACGCTTCTTAGCACCTTCCACCACAGTCTTGCCGGAATCCTCGCGGTTCGGGTCGAACTTCGTCTCGAACAGTTCCACCAGCAGGCCCGCGATCAGCGGATAGCGATTGAGTGTTTCCTCCATATAGGCCTGCGAAAACGGTACACCAGTCTGCAGCAGGTATTTGCACAGGCCACGCAACACCGCAATCTGACGCCAATCCATGTTCGCGCCGAGGATCAGGCGATTGAAGCCGTCGTTCTCGGCCTGGCCGCGCCAGATGCGCTCGAAGCTCGTCTGGAACGAATCCTTGATCTGGTCGATGTCGAAATCGCAATGCGCTGCGGTTTGTACTTCGAAATCCTGGATGACAATGATCGATTCGCCCAGATCCATCTCGTACGGATGCTCGGACAGGATCTTCAGCCCCATGTTCTCGAGCATCGGTAGCGCTTCGGACAGCGTGATCGGCGCGTTGTAGCGGAACAGCTTGAAACGCAGGCTGTCGCCCTTGTTGGGCGAGCGATACAGCGACAGGCGGATATCGTCGGCATCCTTGAGGCCCGCCGCGGCTTCGACGTCGGCGGCGGCAACCTGCGCGCTGACTTCCTCGATATAGCCACCGGGCAACGCACGGCCAAAACGGTTGGCCAGTTTTAGGCCTTTTTCCTCGCCATGTTTTTGAGTGAGGATCTCGCGCAATTCATCGTGCCAATTGCGCACGATCTGCGCGATCTTGCCTTCCAGCTCGGTGGTGTCGTATTTCGGTTTCTCGCCGGGTTTTGGGCGGATGATCAGGTGCAATCGCGCCAGCGCCGATTCACCGACCTGGATCGTGGAATCCAGGCGCTCGCCGTGAAATGCGCGCTTGAGCAGGGATTCGATGCGTTCGCGCACATCGGCGGTGAAGCGATCGCGCGGAATGAAAACCAGGCACGAGAAGAAACGTCCGTACTTGTCGCGACGCACGAACAGACGCGAGCGCGCGCGACCCTGCAGTTGCAGAACGCCGATGGCGGTGGCAAACAGTTCATCCTCGCCCGCCTGAAACAGTTCGTCGCGCGGCAGGGTTTCCACGATATTGCGCAGATCCTTGCCCGAGTGCGAATCGCGGCGCAACCCCGAGCGCTGCATCACCGCGTCGAACTTGCGCCGCACCAGCGGAATTTCCCAGGGCCGGCGCGCATAGGCGCCGGAAGTGAACAGGCCGAGGAAGCGTTGCTCGGCAATCGGCACTCCGCCCTCGTCGAACCGGAGCACACCGATGTAATCCATGTAGCCGGGCCGATGCACGCTGGCGCGCGCATTGCTCTTGGTCAGGATGATCGCGTCAATCGAGCCGGATTGCGGAAGATCGCGTGCAGCGAGGGATTTGAGCGAGCGTGGTGCGACCGATCGCTCCGAGCCGCGCAGGATGCCGAGCCCGGAGCCTTCCGCTGCTTGCAGCACGTCCTCGCCATTGGCAGTGGCAACCTGGTATTCGCGATAGCCCAGGAAGGTGAAGTTGTCCGCCGCCGCCCAGCGCAGGAATTCCTGCGCCTCGGCGAGGCCTTCGGCTCCAATCGGCGCGTTGCTCTGATTCATACCGGCAGCGATCGCGACCATCTTGTCGCGCATCGCCTGCCAGTCACCGACGCACGCCGCGACATCACCCAGCGCGCTGCGGATCGATTGCTCCAGCTGTGCGCGCTCGGCCGGTTCACCGATGCGATCCACCTCGAAATGCATCAGCGATTCGATCCTGCCCTTGCCGCCACCCTCCGGCGCAAGTGTGAGCACGTGGCCACCGCCGGGATCGCGCTCGATGCTGTAGACCGGATGGACCGCAGCATAGGAAAGCAGATTCGCCTGGGTGATCGCAATGCCGACCGAATCCACCAGAAACGACATATCGTCGGTAAGGATATCGATCGCGGTATGGTTGGATTCCCAGCCGTTCTGCTCGAGCGTGGGATTGAACACGCGAATGCTCGGCACGCCCGGTTTGCGCACGCGCACGAAGTCGAGCAATCCAAGAACCAGTCCGACCCAATGCTCGGGTGAACGTGCGGCCAGATCATCCGCGCTGACGCGACGAAAAAAATGACTCGCGAACACCTGCGCTTCGCGGCTTTGCGCGGCGCCGAGGCGGGCCTGGATCTGCTGCAGGATGGCATCGACGGGGCTCGGCGCAACGGCTGGATTGGCGCTCATGGGAATCCGTTTAGGAACGTGGTTTTGCGGGGTCGTAAGGATACTACGGACATCCTCGCCGGCCATAGCTGAAAGCGCAAGGCAAAGACGAAAAAACGTCCCGGAATGCTATCTGGTTGGTGCTTGCCGAGCGATGAAGTCCAGTGTGTCGGCCAGTGCCGTGGTCCATCCGGAAAACTGCGACACCAGCGACAGCGCGATGCGCGTGTGGCCGATGCCGGGATAGAACTTCGTTTCCACCGGCTCGCCATGGGCAGTGAGCTTCTCGGCGAGACTGCGCGTGTTGCCCGGGCGGACGGTGGTGTCGGCGAGTCCCTGCAGCAGCAGCATCGGCGGCTCGTCGCCATCGACATAGCTGGCCGGCATCGCCGCCTGCTGAGCTTCGGGGTCGCTGCCGAAAATATCGAGCAGATAGTCATCGGTAAATGGCGCGAAATCGTACGGTCCCGCAAGGCCGATGAAACCGGCGAGATCGCGTGGCTTCATGTTGACGCGCGCGAGGTAGCGCGCGTCCGTGGCGAGCAGCGCACCGATATGCGCGCCGGCGGAATGGCCCATCACGAACAATCGCGTTGGATCGCCGCCATACTGCGCGGCATTCGCGCGTGCCCACTCCACGGCTCCCGCCGCATCGTCCATAAAGGTCGGAAATTTTGCTTGTGGCGATTTGCGGTAGTCGGGAATCACCACGACGATGCCATGCCGC
Source organism: Pseudomonadota bacterium (assembly GCA_025351555.1). Taxonomy (GTDB): domain Bacteria; phylum Pseudomonadota; class Gammaproteobacteria; order Xanthomonadales; family Rhodanobacteraceae; genus Rudaea. Next base: position 4,240 of record JANXVS010000122.1, read on the forward strand.
GACAACGCTTCTCCAGCGTAGCGGTACCACGCGCGTTCGCCGTTCACCCAGGCGCCGCCGTAGAAAAACACCACGACCGGCGCGGCAGCCGCGCGCTGCGGCGAATACACATCGAGTTTCAGGTCATGCGGCGCATCGAACAGGATGTCGGCATGCACCTGCGCGCCATGTCCGCCGAGCACACCGACGGTTCGGAAGAATACGGATTTGCAACCGCACAGGCTTGTGGCGCACAAAAGCAAAAGAATCAGTAGCTTTGTATACAAACGTGAGCGCTCCGCGTCGATGGGAGCGCCATGGGAACGCGTAGGCCGTGAACCTCGCGTGTACGCAACATCGCGCCGCCAACGTCGCACGGCACAGCTCGGTGCGCGATCAGCGCAACCCCGTCTCGTTCCGCGCGATCACCAGGCGCTGGATTTCACTGGTGCCTTCGTAGATCTCGGTGATCTTGGCATCGCGGAAGTAGCGCTCCAGCGGCATTTCCTTCGAATAGCCCATGCCGCCGTGTACCTGCACGGCCTGGTGCGTGATCCACATCGCGGCTTCCGACGCGGTGAGCTTGGCCACGGCAGCCTCGGTGGAGAAACGTCCACCGTTCGCCTGCGTCTGCTGCTTGGCCCACGCGGCGCGCAAGGTCAGCAACTCGGCGGCGTCAAGCTTGCATTTCATGTCCGCGATTTTCTGCTGGATCATCTGAAACGAACCGATCGACTGGCCGAAGGCTTTGCGATCGTGTGCATAAGTCAGCGTCGCCTGATAGGCAGCGCGGCACAAACCGACGGCCTGCGAGGCGATGCCGATGCGTCCAGCATCGAGCACGCCCATCGCAATCTTGAAGCCGTGGCCTTCGTCGCCGATCACTTCGTCGGCGCTGACGCGATAATCTTCGAACTCAATCTCGCAGGTGGCCGAGGCGCGGATGCCGAGTTTGGGTTCGGTCTTGCCGCAGCGGAATCCCGCGCGCGCGGTGTCGACCATGAACGCGGTAATGCCGCGGGCGCCTTTGTCCGGATCGCTCATGGCGAACAGCAAAATATACTTTGCGACTGGCCCCGACGTGATCCAGCTCTTCTTGCCGTTGATGATGAAGCTGCCGTCGGCCTGCTTGGTCGCGCGGCAGCGCATCGCCGTCGCATCGGAGCCGGACTGTGGCTCAGTCAGCGCAAACGCGCCGATGGCTTGGCCCGTTGCGATCGGGGTGACATATTTGTGCTTCTGCGCCTCGTTGC
>JANXVS010000170.1 GCA_025351555.1 Pseudomonadota bacterium
TGCCAACCACACTGCGCGCCGCGTACAGCGACCAGACTTTCTCGGCAGCGCGTTGGCCTTCGATCAGCTGGCGCACCTGCGGCGTAGCGGCCAGCACGGTCTCCGCAACCGGCACGCCACATTGTTGCAACGTGTGCAAAATACACGCGGCGAAGGTTTCCGCGTCGGTACGCAGCGCTTGCAGTACATCCAGCGTCTGGATCAGCTCCGGCTCGACCCTGGCAAACGCGACGTTGGCGTGCGTCGACGCGCGCAGGTTTTCCGTGAGCCACGCCAGCAAGTCGCCGGCATCAAGATATCGGCGCGTCCACGCGTCCAGGGTATTGCTAGGGATCGTACTCGCTTTCATTCGAGCTACTTTGGCATGCAGCCCGTTGCGGAACAATGCGGCCGATCGGCGCACCGGAAAGTTCTTTGACTCGTGTTTTCCCCTACCCCCTGCCCCTTGTCGCGTTCCACTTAATTGACGGTTATTGCGCTCGATGTCCCGGTGATTGATAACGTCACCGTGTCCGTCGCCGTAATTGTTCGCGTTCCTGGGGAAATGAGCGTCGCGCTGAATGTCCCTACACCAAAGGTCAGAATCGAGTTAGCAGGAAGCATGGCTGCGACGTCCGTACTCGTGAAATGCGCAGTGCCGGCATATCCCGTGGCGAGGTTGTTGAATTGATCGTAGGCTGCCACCGAGATGTTGAACGCTACGCCAGTAGTCGCGCTCGGCGGGGAATTCACCGTAAAATGCGTTGCCGGCCCGGCGTTGACCGTGGTTCCCCCGCTCGTGCCGTTGATCGAGGATGTCACAGAGTCTCTGGCGGTAATCGTCTGAGACCCTGCTGTCTTGAACGTCGCACTGAACGTACCGGTGCCGCCGGTCAGCGTGGCGTTCGCTGGCAGCACTGCAAGATTGTCAGTGTTGGAGAAGAAATGTACGGTGCCGCTGTAAGTGCTGACGACGTTGTTCGCCCCATCCAGCGCGGTCACGGCGAGGTTGTTGAAGGCGCCCCCAGCGGTCGTGCTGGCCGGGGCCGTAACGCTGAAGTGCGTCACCGTTGCCGGCAGCATCGTGATCGTGAACGACTGCGTGGTGGATAGCGGCAGCGATGGGAGGTAGTGGGAAGTAAAAGTTGCCGTGCACGTTGCCGTCCCGGGGACATAGAGCAAACCGCTAGGCTTGAATCCGAAAGCCAGCGCCTTGCCACCTGGTGCACTGGGCGAAGTGGTGACATTGCTGGTGCTGATCGGGCTCGCGAGAATTCCGTTGGGATCATCACACGATGCACTATCCACCGTCAGCGCCGCGACGTTACCTGGCAGCGTCGTGCCACTGGATGGATCGACAAAATACACCAGCGGATCGGCATTCACCGTGCCGCTGCCCGAGATCGTATTGGCGAAATTCAGTGCAGCAGGAACGGCGTGTCCATCCTGATCGGCGATCATGCAGGAGGGCGACGACTTGTCGTTATTGCAGACGATGCTGCCGATGTTCAGCATCGGCAAGTTGTTGGCGCTGGCCACGGCGACCTTGTCGTCGAAGCGCTGCGGATACGTGCCGTATGGTGGAAACACCGACGCAAGTGCTGGGTAGAACCCACTGGTCAGCGTCGACCAACTGCTCGTTGCCACGCTCGAACCGGCCATCACTACCTGCAGGTACACCGAATTGCTGGCTGCCTGGATATCGCGCGCGGCCACCGTATACGGCAGGGAGCTGGTCACGACACCGTATTGACCAGAGAGGCTGCCGCACGTCCCAAGGGCACCAGGCTGCGCGGAAGTCAGCACACACCAGTTAGGCGCCCCGCCGCCGCCGTTGTTTGCCGGATCGAAATAGGCGGTGTCGTAACCGAAATCCAGATGCCAACCAGCCACTGGATTATGGATTTGCACCACATAGGCCATATCGTTGGGCTGCGGGGCGATGCTGGTCTGGCCCGAAGGCCGCTGCAGTCCCGCGGACGGCGAAAACACGGTCTGTACCGATACCCACGGATCCGGATGCCCTTCAAACGAACCGGCGAAGATGCCGCTGGGCCCGGCCGCATAGGCAAGCGGTCCACCGCTGATCGGGTTGATCTGGTAGCAAACAACCTGCGGCGTTGCCGCGCCCAAATTGCTATAGCTGGCGGCGACACCGGGCGGAGTATCGCCGTCGAAAATTATCGCACCCACGTCGACGATGCTGGCGCCGCCCGCGTTGAATTCAAGCAAGCCGCCGGCGTTGTTGCTGAACGTCGGCGCCAGACGCAAACTGGATTTGGCGCCGAGTGTCCCATCGGAAGCCACTTCGTCGCAAACCGCCGGGGAACTCATTGCCATGGTCGCTACGAAGGAGCCATCCGCACCCGGTGCATAGGAAAACGTATTGGCCACGGCGTTCAGGCCGATATCGGTAGGATGGGTGCCGGTAGACCCATACAGATCCAGAGTGAATGCCAATGGAGGATTGGTCGCGCTGGCCAGCGAAGCGTATCCGCACGCCGCGATGGACGCGCACAAGATGAACGAAGGATGCCGCATTTTATACTCCAGAGCCTTACCCTCGGGCTGTGTCCGCCCCTCGCGGACAGCCGGCTACGTTACGAAAGGGAATCGATGGGTTATGATAAGCCATTGATTCCAAGAAGTTGTTAACGACAGGTTAGCCCGACATCACCCTCAGACTCGCTTCCTGGCGATCAAACCCGCCGCGCTTTCGTCACTCGCTCCAAAGTCATCTCAGACAGGGCAATAGTATATATGTACAAGTGTATAGCTGTCACGTTTTCACTGGCCGTTTTCGGACTGCTGACGGGCCCGGCCTGGGCCGCCGGCTTCTCCTCGCTCGAGGAGCGCATGTCGCAAAGCGAATTTCATGCCGCCGGTCTGGACAAGCTCAGTCCGGACGAACTCAAGACTTTGGACGAGTGGCTGCGTACGCACAATGCCGTGGTCACTACCGTCATTACTACCACGCCATCGGGCGAACCGCTGTTTTATCCCAGGGATTCGGACCGCGAACTCGTGGAAAGCCGCATCGACGGCAAGTTCAGCGGCTGGCGTGGACATAGCGTGTTCACGCTGGAAAACGGCCAGGAGTGGACGCAACAAGAATCCGGCGCCATGGACTGCGGCTCGGCCGACCATCCCAAGGTCAAGATCAAGCCGATGCTGCTCGGCAGTTGGCTGATGTATGTTTCGTCCTGTAGCAACAGCGTTCGGGTGACGCGGACGAAGTGAGTTCAGCATGAACTGCAGGCCATGCCATGGATGGCCGATGAAACGGGATCCAGCCAATACTCAGCGCATCGCCTGCAATACCTCGACCAACTTGCTCAACCGCTTCGGCGACACCGACTCCGCGGTTTTCAGTTCCTGCGCAAACAGCGACACCCGGAGTTCCTCGATTAACCAGCGCAGTTCAGCCAACTCGGCATCCTCACCGCCGCGTTCGGCTTTGAGCTTGAGGTATGCGCGCCAGTAGCCGCGCACGGTGAGCATCCGCGCCTGGTCGCGCGTGGCATCCTGGCGCAGACGCTCGGCGCGCAGGCGCATCGCCTTCAGGTAACGTGGAAAATGCGACAAACGCGCTTTTTCCACTTCGCGCACAAATCCCGGATATATCAACGCAGCAAGCTGCTCGCGCAAGTCGTCGTAGTTGGCGTGCGCATAGCCCATCAGTGGCGGATCGAGCCAGGGCGTCAGTTCCGCATACGCGCTCAACGTCTCCTCGACCAGGGTCAGCCATTCCATCGCAGCCGGAAATAGTGCGCGGCCGAGTTCGGCTTGGCTCTGCGCAAAATCATCGGCCCGACGCACGTGGAGATAGCGTACGACCAATAACTGCATCAGCGCCGCCTCGACCACGTCCTCGCGCAAGGCATCCACGCTGGCGATGCCGGCGTATTTCAGCGCCAACCCGCGCTGGATCGGCAACTGCCGGCGCGCCTGCTTGATGGCTTCGCGCAGCGCGCGCCGCAACAGGCGCTCGACACCGCCGCGATGCGCCGCGCGCGCTTCGTCGGTGCGCTCGAACACGCGCAAGGCCACGCTCTCACCCAGATCGACCAGGGCCGGATAGGCGGTGAGGCCGCCTTCGCCGGTGACTGCCTGGGGGATTTCGTCGAAATCGAAGTCGTTCACGTCTTCGCGCGTCAATTGCGTATCGGCACGGCGCGAAAATGCCGCACGCGCGCTGTCGCCCCATTGGCTGCGAATCGCGTCGATGTCGCGCCCCTCAGCCAGCGTCTTGCCCCGATCTTGATCAACTCGATCATCATGGATACGGAAACGCATCTTCAGATGCAGCGGAACAGAAATTCCCACGAACTCGCGTGCCGAGATCTCAACGCCGGTAATGCGCCGCAGATACGCCGCCAGCACCTCGGCCAAGGGTTGCTCGCGCGGTGCCTCGGCTTGGGCAAAGGCACGCGCGAAGTCCGGCGCCGGCACGAAATTGCGGCGCAAGGATTTAGGCAGGCCGCGGATCAATTCGGCGACTTTTTCTGCGACGAGGCCCGGCACCAGCCAGTCGCAGCGTGCGGCGGAAACGGCGTTGACGAAGGCCAGCGGCACCTGCAGGGTGACGCCGTCGGCGGGATCGCCCGGCACGAAGCGATAGTCCAGCTTGAGCGGGTGACCGGAAAATTCCAGCGTAGTGGGAAAATCGCTGGCACGAATGCCGGGCTCGTTCGCCAGAATGAAATCCAGCGACCAGCGCAATGCGGCCTGCTCCACCGACGATGCCTTGCGGTACCACGCGTCGAATGTGGCGGCGGTGTGAATGTCTGCCGGCAACTTGCCGGTGAAAAATTCCATCAGTTCATCTTCGCTCTTGACCAGGCCACTGCGCCGCCGCTTGGCCTCGATCTCATGCGCCTCTCCCAGCACGCGTGCGTTGGCGCGTGCGCAATCGGCGCGGCCATCGATCTCGCCACGCACCAGTGCCTCGCGCACGAACACGGCATGCGCCAGCGCCGGATCTTGCACGCCGAACTGCACGCTGCGCTTTTCCACCAGCACCAGACCAAACAACGAGACCTGCTCGAACGCCAGTACCGCGCCACGCCGACGCGACCAGTGTGGGTCGCGCCAGCTGCGCTTGACCAGATGCGCAGCCTGCTGCTCGACCCATTCCGGCTCGATGAGCGCGCACAGCATTCCGTATACTTTTTGCAAGTCGATGATCTGTCCCGCCATCACCCACGGCGGCACGCGCTTGGCCAGCACCGATCCAGGAAAGATCTGGAATTTGCGCTCGCGCGTGCCGCGATACTGGCTACGCTCGTCCTTGTGCCCAACTTGGGTTGGCCAGCCGGAAAGCAGGCAGCGATGGATGGCGTCGTAGCTTGAGCCCTCCGCGAGCGAGGAAAGAGACCAGCCCAGCTCCTGCGTGATCAACAGCAACTGCCGGTGCAATTCGCGCCACTCGCGCATGCGCAGGAAGGACAGAAAATGTTCGCGGCACCAATCGCGCAATTTCGACTGGGTAAAATCCTCGTGCGCCAAAGTATATTTGTTCCACAGATTCAGCACGCTGATGTAGTCGGACTGCTCATCGGCAAAAGCCGCATGCGCCGCATCGGCCGCCTGGCGCGCGTCGGCAGGTCGCTCACGCGGATCCTGGGTGGACAGGAACGCCGCGAGCACAAGCAGTTCGCGCAGGCACGCAAGCCGTTGCGCTTCGACCAACATGCGCGCCAGCGCGACGTCGACCGGCAATCGCGCCATTTGCCGGCCGATTGTGGTCAGCTTGTAAAGAGTGCGGCCATGGATGGGCGCTTCTTGATTTTC
>JANXVS010000226.1 GCA_025351555.1 Pseudomonadota bacterium
TGCTCTTGATGGCCACAAAGCGCATGTTGCCTTGACGTGCGGCGGTGGCGATCGCTTCGGCATCGTTGCGATCATTCTTCCTCAAAGCAGACATCGAGGAAGGTCCGCTTCGGGTCGAGGCTGTGTGAAAACTCTGGGACAAATTTTACTTGTGTAAAAAGTGATCAAAAGCGGATCACGTACGCCGATTTGGGCGCACTCGACTTACCGAATTCGTGTTAAATCGGCGCACAAGGCCCATCACTTCAAACTGCTCGACGTTTTCACACAGCCTCGGTCGCAAATAGTCAGAGCCAAACTGAGCTTTGCGGCCTGCGCTAGAACGAAGATGGCCTGTCTAGTGCTGGTGTACGATGCGAGCCGGCATCGGCAGCGGAGGAAGTGGGCCATGAACCCGGGGGCTCTCGCGAAAACCCTGCTGTTAGCCTGCGCTGGCGCATCGGCCGGGACCATGACGACCGGCGTGAGCGGCACCGTGCATATCGCGCCAGCTCATCCCGGACCGCAGCGCATTGGCGAATCCGGCCGCGCGCCAATGGCCGGTGCCGCCGTGCGAGTGCGCGATGCCGATCACCACGTGGTGGCGCACGCGGTCACTGGTGCAGACGGACAGTTCTCTGCACCCGTTCCTCCGGGCGAGTACCGGCTCGAAGTGGACGTCGGAAGCGTGGCGTTGCCGCGCTGCGGGGAGGCTCGCGCGATTGTGCAGGAAGGCCAAGTCGTACAAGTTGAGCTGGAGTGCGATTCAGGGATGCGATAGGGGACAACCGGTCCGTCGCGAACGACTGCCTCGGGTCGCAAGCCGATGCAACTACAACGAATCCGGTTGATCAACTATGATCTCAAGGCTGGCGATGCATTGCTGCGAGATGACACTATGAAGAAAAACTGGATCTGGGTCGGTGTCTTGGCGATCGTATGTTGTTCCGCGCACGCAGAGCCCTTTTTCTTCAGCACCGGTAATCCAGACGGTCGGTTGGGGGCTGGATCCAGACCTCAGGAAGTGGGGCTCGGTGAAATCAAAATCGAGACCGCGGACGATTTCGTGTTGCCCCTGCAAACAACCATCAACGGCGCAACGTTTACCGGTTTGCTGCCCAGCGCAGCGCCCGTTGGAAATATCCTCGAAGTGGTCATCGACATCTATCGCATGTTTCCGGTCGACTCGACGAACCCGCCATCCGGCACCGTACCCACACGCGTCAACTCGCCAGCGGATGTCGATTTCGTGTCGCGCGACTCTGCCAGCGCCTCGCTCACTTTTACGTTCAGTCTCTCCAATCCAAATTTCTCTGTCGCCAATTCCGTGCTCAATGGCATCAATCCGATTCCAAACCAGACTACCGGTGGTGAAGGACCGGTGTCCGGCGAAGAGGGCGTATTCAGTGCTACGTTTCCGACGCCGATCCTGTTGCCAGCAGGCCACTATTTTTTCGTGCCACATGTCGCACTCAGCAGTGGAAATTTCTACTGGCTCTCGGCACCCAGACCGATCATCTCACCCGGCACGCCGTTCGCGGGCGATCTGCAGGCCTGGATCCGCAATGCCAACCTCGCTCCGAACTGGCTTCGCATCGGAACTGACATCGTTGGCGGCGCTACGCCGCCAACATACAACCAAGTGTTCTCGATCAGCGGTGAGGATGACCGCATCTTCGGCGACGGATTCGGCGGGTAGTCCACCCTCACCACACGTTCCTAGCAACATTGACCAACTTCCCGGTAAGCAGCCGCTCGCCACCGACAGCTAGGGGTCGGGAACGACCACCAGCAAAGCCTAAGACGAGAAGGGCTGAGCCCGACCTGCAAGGCGAACAGTTCGGGGGTAGACTCGCGCTCTAGACCATTTCGGCATACAGACGGAGGTGAGCATGTGGTGGCGTTTCTCGCTGACTGTCCTGCTGTCGGTCTGGGACACGTTAGACGCACGTGCGTATACCACGCTATGTCCCCCGAGCGTTGTCGAAGGCGTTGATGTTACTCAGAGCAATGGCCCGGTCACTTGGAGTAGCGTGCAAAGCTCAGGGCGCGGTTTCGCGTTCGCACGCGTGTCCCAAGGTGACTATCACACTGACAACTCG
>JANXVS010000329.1 GCA_025351555.1 Pseudomonadota bacterium
GTCCCAGTAACGGGTGGTGACGCGCGCCGGCTCGCCGACCGCATCGATCAGCGCATCGGCGCGTTCCGGCGTGCGGTTAACGATAACGAGTTCGGCGACTCCCGCATCGAGCAGGGCGAATACTGCCGCGCGTGCGGCGCCGCCAGCACCTAGCACCAGGCCGCGACGGCCGCGCAAATCCAGCGCATGGCGTTCGGTCAGATCGCGCACGAGGCCAGCACTGTCGGTGTTGTCGCCACGCCAGCGGCCAGCGCCAAGGCGCGACAGCGTGTTCACCGAACCGGCGCGTACCGCGAAATCGGACAGCTTGGCGCACTGCTCAACGGCAAGCTGCTTCAGCGGCAAGGTGACGTTCGCGCCGCGCCCGCCAGCGTCGCCAAAATCGGCCAGCTGCGCGACGAAAGTTTCCGGCGCTGCATCGATTGCGGCATAGTGCAAAGGGTTACCGGTCTGCGCGCCGAACAGCGCATGAATGCGCGGCGACAGCGAATGCGCGATCGGGTGGCCGAATACGGCAAATTGTGGCTGGTTCATGCGCTGGCCTCACGCAGCCAAGTTGCAGCCTGCAGTGCAAAGTAGGTGAGGATCGCATCGGCCCCGGCGCGCTTGATGCTGGTCAGTGCTTCGAGCACGCAAGAGCGCTCGTCGAGCCAGTCGTTCAGCGTCGCGGCCTTGAGCATCGCGTATTCGCCGCTGACCTGGTAGGCAAACGTCGGGACGCCGAAGCGATCCTTGACCCGGCGCACGACATCCAGATACGGCAAGGCTGGCTTGACCATCACCATGTCGGCGCCTTCGGCCAAATCCAGCTCCACCTCGTGCAGCGCTTCGTCGGCGTTGGCCGGGTCCATTTGGTAAGTATACTTGTTGCCTTTTCCCAGATTCGCGGCGGAGCCAACGGCGTCGCGGAATGGCCCATAGAAAGCCGAAGCGTATTTCGCTGAATAGGCCAGGATGCGGGTGTGGATGAAACCTGCCTCTTCCAGCGCACGGCGGATCGCGCCGATGCGCCCATCCATCATGTCCGACGGCGCAACGACGTCCGCGCCCGCGGCCGCGTGCGACAGCGCCTGCTTGACCAGGGCCGCCACCGTTGCATCGTTGACGACGTAGCCGGAATCATCGATCAAGCCATCCTGGCCATGCGTGGTGAACGGATCAAGGGCTACATCGGTGATCAGGCCCAGGTCCGGCAGCGCCGATTTCAGCGCGCGGACGGCACGTTGCGCCAGACCCTCGGCGTTCCAGGCTTCGCGTGCATCGAGCGATTTTGCCGACTCTGGCGTGACCGGAAATAAGGCCACGGCGGGAATGCCGAGCGCCTGTGCCTTGCCTGCCTGCACCAGCAACTGATCGATCGACAGCCGCTCCACGCCCGGCATCGACGCTACCGGTTCGCGCACACTGTTTCCTTCGCAAACAAATACCGGCAGGATCAGATCGGCCGGAGTCAGGATTGTTTCGCGCATCAGCGCACGGCTGAAGGCGTCGCGACGCATGCGGCGCATGCGGGTCAAGGGATAGGACATGGGCCGCTCCGGCGCTTGGATCATGGACGCCAAGTTTAATGCCAATCGTCGGTGCCGATGTGACCGGTCGGCGCTGACTTGCAATGCGCCGCGGTTGCTGTTGTGATGGCGCACGCGCTTCGTGGAGGGCGGCACCCTGCCGCCGAGCAATGTAGCGATCGCGCTTCCTGTCGATGTTCGGTATCACGAACAACACTCGTGCCTGGATCCCTGGTCGCTTGAGGAAATACGCTTGGACGGAATTCTCGTCGTCGAACGCTCTGCCACCTTGAGCCATCTGCTCAAGCGCACGCTGGCGGCCGCGTCCATTGGCGCGCGCAGCGAATTGTCCGGCTATCTGGAAACCATCGATCACCTGCAGCGTTCGGCCGAACTCGAACAGCCCTATCGCCTGCTGCTGATCGGCGCACCGGCACGGATGACGCGCGAATTTTCCGCTGTGCTGGATTTTCTGCGCGGTGATGGCAAGGCGCTGCCGGTACTGCTGATGGCGCACGAAAAAACGCCGGAGTTGATCGCGTTCGCGCAAGCGCGCGCGCGCGCGAGTCTGGTGTTGTGGGCCGAGTTCAGCCGCATTCCCGGCGCGATCAAGGCGCTGGTTCCTGAATCCGATGCGCCATTGCAAACGCCCGCGCAGGCTGCACCCAAGATCGCCAATGCCGGAAGTATCCGCATTCTGTTTGTCGACGATTCGGAGAGCGTGCGTCTGGCGTATCAGCAATTGCTGGAACGCAACGGCTTCCATGTTGAAACCGCCGGTACGCTGGCTGAAGCCGGGCAGAAGTCCACCAACGGAAATTTTGATCTGGTGATCATCGACTATTTCCTGCCCGACGGTAATGGGGATGAACTTTGCCGGAAATTGTCCGGTCGCCCGGGCTCGCCGGCGTTAGCCATCATCACCGGCACCTATCGCGAAGACGTAATCAAGCGCTGCCTGGATGCCGGCGCGACGGAATGCATGTTCAAGAACGAGGCGAAGGAATTGTTCCTGGCGCGCGTGCATTCGCTCGGCCGACAAATCACGATGCAGAAATCGGTCGAGTCCGAACGCCAGCGCCTGGACGGCATCCTGGGGGCGGTCGGCGATGGCGTCTATGGTGTGGACAACGCCGGCGTCGTCACTTTCATCAATCCGACCGGGTTGCGCCTGCTCGGCCATGCCGACGAAGCCGCGATCGTCGGCAAAAGCGCGCATGCCATGATCCACTATGCGGTCGAGGACGGCCGCCGCATCGAGCCGGCCGAGTCGTCGCTCAATTGCGCCTATGCCGATGGCGAACCCTTGAGCGCGCACGAAACCGTGTTCTGGAAGAAATCCGGCGAAGGCATACCGGTCGAATGCACGGTGTTGCCGCTGGCGATCGCGCACCGGCGCGAGGGCTCGGTGGTGGTATTCCGCGATATTTCCGAGCGCAAGAGCGCCGAGCGTCTGCGCTGGGAACTCACTCACGATCGCCTCACGGGCTTGGCAAACGCGCGGCATTTCAACAACACACTGACCGCCGAACTCAATCGCCGCCGTGATCAGGGCGGCTACGCAGCCGTGCTCTACATCGACATCGACCGCTACAACTACATCATCGACACGGTCGGCGTCGCCGGTGCCGAGCAATTGCTGGCCGAAGTCGCCCACATGATCGGCAAGCGGCTGCGCGACGGCGACATGCTCGCACGTATCGAAGGCGATCGCTTTGCGCTGCTGCTTGCCGGCGTCCAGCTCGAGAACCTGTTCCCGGTCGCGGATGGCTTCCGCGAGCTGCTGCATCAGTGCGTCTATCAGGCGCACGGGCAAAAGCGCCGCGGCACCGCTTCCATAGGGGTCGCGGTGATCAGTAAAGACACACCGTCCAGCGAATACGCGCTGGAGCACGCACGCCTGGCGTGCAAGACCGCCAAACAACGCGGCCGCGACCAGACCGAGATTTACGTTGGCGAGCACGATGCGCGCATTGCACGCGAGATCGAAGCCGGCTGGACCGACCGCCTGCGCGCCGCGCTGGAACAGGATCGCTTTATCTTTCTCGCCCAGCCGATCGTACCGCTGGCGGCATTGCCCGATAGCGAAAGCGCCGTCGTGGAACGCCAGGGCTGGCGCGTCAATGGCGCGGGCATGCAGGGGCTGGAATATCTGTTCGAAGTGCTGATCCGCATGGTCGGCAAGGACGGTCAGCTGATTTCACCGGGCGTATTCGTACCCCTGGCCGAACGCGTCGGCATGATGCCGAAAATCGATTTATGGGTGATCAATCGCCTGCTGCGTCATCTGGCGGGGCTGAAAAGTATAAAAGCGCCCATTGCGTTCAATGTGAACTTGTCCAACATGACCCTGTCCGATCCGGAATCGCTGGATTTGATCGAGGCCGCGGTCCGCAGTTCCGGCGTGCCGGCGCGGCAGCTGGTGTTCGAAATCACCGAAACCAGTGAACTGACCAGCCTGCACACGGCACGCAAGTTCATTTCGGCGTTGAAGAAGCTGGGCTGCCGCTTCGCCCTGGATGATTTCGGCACCGGGTTTTCCTCGTTCACCCATCTGCGCCATCTGCCGGTGGATTTCGTCAAGATCGAAGGCAGCTTTGTCGAAGGCATGGCCGGCAGCGATCTGGATCGCAAAATGGTCGGCTCGATCACCCAGCTGGCGCAATCGCTCAAGCTCAAGGTCATCGGCGAACACGTCGACAGCTTCGCCACCCTGACCGCCTTGCGTGCCAGCGGCGCCGAATACGCGCAGGGCAACTACCTGGGCGAGCCGCGGCCGCTGCGCGCGATCGACTTCGGCGCGCTGTTTCCGCACGTCTAGGCACCACTGCCAAGCAGTTCTCTTCGAAACTGCGAACTGGTTCAGCGACGCCTTTCAACCGATCGGGTAATAATTCCAATGCCTAGTAATTTCATGGCACTGGCAATTTTTCTTCAAGTGTAGTTTACTATAATCAAATAACCTCTTGATAAAGAGGATTATATGTTATTCCCTATGCCGTTTACTGTTCTTCTGAGCGCACTTGCCGCGCTGGCCCTGGTTTCGGTCAAGCGTATCCCGGATGGTCATGCCTACACGTTGCGCCGCATCGGCGGCCATGTGCGCACCATTGGCGCGGGGATCCATGTGGTGCTGCCCCTGATCGAACGCGTGGCGCACAAGATCAACCTTTTGGGTAATGTGGTCGAGATTGCGCTGCCGCCGTCATCTGGCGCCGCCGCGCTGCGTGGATGCGTGTATTTCCAGGTCATGGATGCGCAACGCGCTGATAGCGTGATCGACGGCATGGCCGACCTCTTGCGCCGGCGTATTCCCGAGATCGTCGGCAATGACATCCACGAAGATTCCGCGGCGTGCAATCTGCGCCTGAAAGCCGAGCTCAACCGCGATCTGCGCGATCGCGGCTTGCTGGTCACGCGCGTACAACTCACGTCCGGCTAGCGGCGTCGTGCATCGCCGGCGCTGGATTTTGCCGGCACTCCCAAGGATACTTGCGGGCCCTGCGCGCCTTCGTGTGCAGTGTTACCGAGAAACCGCGTGAGCCCACTATCCGACCGCGCCGCCCTGTACGCCCGCCTGTGCGCGGGAACCGCCGAACTTGGGCTTAGTCCCGCGGTGGCTGCGTACGAGCGCCTGCTCGATTACGTGGACTTGCTCGCGCGCTGGAATGCAACGTACAACCTCACGTCGGTGCGCGATCCGGCGGATATGGTCACGCGCCATCTGCTCGACTCGCTCGCCGTCGCGCCGTTCGTGCGCGGCGATAGTCTGGCCGATCTGGGTTCCGGCGCCGGTCTGCCCGGGATTCCACTGGCAATCCTGGAACCCGCACGGCAACACGTATTGATCGACAGCAATGGCAAGAAGACGCGCTTTCTGCGCGAAGCCGTGCGCACGCTGGCGCTGGACAATGTGCGCGTTGAACAGTCTCGCGTGGAAGATGCACGTGGCCAATTCGATTGCATCACCGCCCGCGCCTTCGCCACGCTTACCGACATGCTCGCGCTTGGTGGACATCTACTGGCGCCACAAGGCGTCTGGCTGGCGCTCAAGGGTCAGTTGCGCAAAGAAGAGATTCTTGACGTACCGGCGGGATTCCAGGTCACCGACGTGCATCCGCTTGCTGTGCCGGGTTTGGGCGCGGCGCGGCACGTCGTCATCATCCAGCGCACGCAGACGCTGGCGCAGGAGCACGCCGCATGACCCGCATCATCGCCGTTGCCAACCAGAAAGGCGGCGTTGGCAAGACCACCACGGCCGTGAATCTGGCTGCTGCTCTGGCTGAAACGCGCCGACGCATCCTGCTGATCGATCTGGATCCGCAGGGCAACGCGACCATGGCCTCGGGGCTGGACAAGCGCACGGTCAAACCCACCGGCTGCGAAGTGCTGCTCGATGAAGCCAGCATCGAGAGCGCGATCGTGCCGACCCAGGCGGGCTTTGATCTGCTGCCCGGCAATCGCGATCTGACCGCGGCCGAACTCAAGCTGATGGATACCTTGGCGCGCGAGTCGCGCCTGAAGGAACACCTGGCCAAACTCGGCGATCGCTACCAGACGATCCTGATCGACTGCCCGCCGTCCCTGCATCTGCTCACGATCAACGCATTGACCGCCGCGCACGGTGTGTTGATCCCAATCCAGTGCGAGTATTTCGCGCTGGAAGGTCTATCGAGCCTGCTTGAGACGGTCAAGGCGGTGCGCGCGCGGCTCAATCCAACCCTGGAAATCGAAGGCCTGCTGCGAACGATGTACGACGTGCGCAACAATCTGGGAAATGACGTCTCGGCGCAGTTGACCAAACATTTCGGCGACAAGCTGTTGCGCTCGGTGATTCCGCGCAATATCCGCCTGGCCGAAGCACCCAGCCATGGCAAGCCGATCAATCTGTACGACCGCGAATCGCGCGGCGCCATCGCCTATCTGGGCCTGGCTGGCGAGATGCTGCGGCGCGAACGCACACCCAGCGCCGCGTACGTGAACTAAAGGAAGCAACAACATGGCAGCAGCAAAACGGCGCGGTCTGGGTGCACGCGATCTGGATGTTCTGCTCGGCGTGCCCGAGACCGAGGCATCCGAATCTGAAGGCGAACTGCGCCAGCTGAACTTGACTCGCATCCAGCCTGGCAAGTATCAGCCACGTCAGGTGATGGACGAAGACCGGCTGGCCGAACTGGCCGCCTCGATCAAGGCGCAGGGCGTGATCCAGCCGATCGTAGTGCGCCCAATCGGTGCGCAGCGTTTTGAGATCATCGCCGGCGAGCGGCGCTGGCGAGCGGCGCAACTGGCCGGACTCAGCGAGATTCCGGCGATCGTTCGCGATGCGGCGGATCAAGCTGTCGTGGCGATGGCACTGATCGAGAATATCCAGCGCGAGGAACTGTCTCCGCTGGAGGAAGCGCAATCATTGCAACGCCTGATCATCGAATTCAAACTCACCCATCAGCAAGTAGCCGACGCGATCGGGCGCTCGCGAGCGGCAGTGTCCAACCTGCTGCGCTTGCAGGATCTGCCGCCCGAGATCAAGCGTCTGCTCGAACAGCGCAAACTCGAAATGGGCCACGCGCGCGCGCTGCTGACGCTGGAGCCCAAGCTCGCGCTGGGCCTGGCGCGCCAGGCCGCCGAACACGGCTGGACCGTGCGCGAGCTGGAAACCGCCGCGCGCAAGGCGCAGACCGCCCCCAAGGGCAAAGCCAAAACCGCACCCACCGCGCGCGATGCGGATATCGTCGCACTCGAACGCGAGCTGGCCGAAAAGCTGGCAGCGAAAGTCAGCATCCAGCATGGCCGCGACGGCCGCGGCAAGCTGGTCGTGGCCTATCTCAGCGTGGACGAACTGGAAGGCATCCTGGAACGCATCCGCTAAACGCGGCAGCATCATGCGACGAAAGTTTCCTGATGGCGTCCCGGTCATCTCACCCGTGAGCAGCAAGCAACGACAGTTCGATGCCCTGGTGCGGAGCCTGTCGGGCGATCTGTTCCGCTACGGCTATTGGCTGTGCGGGGACGAAGCCTTGGCGCACGATCTGGTGCAGGAAACCTTTCTGCGCGCGTGGCGCGCCCTGGATAGTCTGCGCGAGACGGGGGCGGCGAAGGCCTGGCTGATTACGATCCTGCGCCGCGAGCATGCGCGCTTGTATGAACGCAAGCTGCCGCAATTTACCGATGTGGACGAAATTGATGTGGTCGATGAACGTGACGCGCACCTGCCGGAATTTGCCGGCGAGGAAAATGTGATCCGCAATGCCATGCGCAAGCTCGATGCCAAATATCGTGACCCCTTGCTGATGCAAGTGCTCGGCGGCTTTTCCTGCGAGGAAATCGCCAGCGAACTCAAGATCACGCCAGCGGCGGTGATGACCCAATTGTTCCGTGCGCGCCAGAAGCTCAAGACGATGCTGGACGGTGGCGACGTGCGGGGAGCGCAGATCCATGAATTGTCTTGAATTTCGCCGGCAACTGTCGATAGATCCACAATGCGGCGAAGTGGATTTTGTCCACCACGCCCGAGAATGCGCGCGCTGTGCCGAAGCCTGCGAGCGCGCCAATGGCTTCGAGAGTTCGCTGCGCCAGGCGCTCGCGATCGCGCCGCCGCCGCAACTGGCCGAGTCGATCCTGCTCGCCCAGGCTACCCAACAGCAACGCCAGCGTCAGCAATACCGGCGTGGCGGCATGCTCGCGCTGGCGGCAGCGATAGTGCTGGCGTTCGGCATCGGCATGCGTGTGGAAGCCCGGCCGCTATCGACTCAGGCGGTCGAACATCTGCGCGAGGAAGCCGAGGTATTGACTTCGACTAAACTCGTCTCGCCGGGTGAAGTTCAGCAAGCTTTTGCCAAGCGTGGCCTCGCACTGCACAGTATTCCCGATGGCATCAGTTTCGTCGGCTGTTGCCCGATGGAACGCCATCTCACCGTGCACATGGTGATGCCCGGCGGCAATGGCCCGGTGACCGTGATCTATGTCGTCGACGACCACGAACGCGCGCGCGAGGATTTTCAGCGCGACGGCTGGCATGGGCGCAGCATCCCCATGGGGCAGGGTACCTTGGTGCTGCTCGCCCAGGATGCCAGTCAATTCGATCATGTGGAATCGATCTGGCGCGCGGCACTGCAGGGCTGATGTACGGTATCGGCGTAGAATACGCACCGGGCTCCATGCTGGCGTCGAATCCGTAATCCCCGCATGATCATCCTCGTTACCGGCGCGGCCGGCTTCATTGGCGCCTATGTCGGGCGCGCGCATGCGGCGTTCGGTTTTGAACCGCGGATGGCGATCGACGAAGGCATGCCCAAGGTCGTGGCCAGGTGCCGTGACTATTTCGGCGACAAGCTCTAGCCCAACGGGCGATAATCGCGCATCGATAAAACGGATCACCCCAATGCCCGATCTATCCGTCGTCGTGCCTGTGCACAACGAGCGCGACAACATCATTCCGCTGCTGACGGAAATTGCCTCCGCCTTGCGCGGAAAAGCCGATTTCGAGGTCGTTTATGTCGATGACGCCAGCCGCGACGACACCCTGACCGTGATGACCGCGGCGAAGGCGCAATTCCCTGAATTGCGCGTGATGCGGCATTTGGCACAAAGTGGACAAAGCACCGCGGTGCGCACCGGGGTCAAGGCCGCACGCGGCGCCTGGATCGCCACGCTCGACGGCGATGGCCAGAACGACCCGGCCGATATCCCCAAGCTGATCGCCATGCGCGACGAATCGCCCGCAGCCATAAAATTATTTGCAGGCTGGCGCGTAAATCGCAAGGATTCCGGCAGCAAGCGTTGGGCTTCGAAGATCGCCAACGCCATCCGTGCGCGCCTGCTGCACGACGACACCCCCGACACCGGCTGCGGTATTAAGCTGTTCGAGCGCGCGGCATTTCTGGATCTGCCGTATTTCGACCACATGCACCGCTATCTGCCCGCCCTGATGCTGCGCGCCGGCTGGCAGATCAAGAGCGTGCCGGTCAACCATCGGTCCCGCGACACGGGAACATCGAAATACAACAACCTCAAC
>JANXVS010000467.1 GCA_025351555.1 Pseudomonadota bacterium
CCAGTCGATTTCCGGTGCCTTGGGACGCGACGTTTACGCAGGCGGCGACGAGCGGGAGCGCACCTATTTCACCTTTGCCTATCAGAAATTGTTTGGAAAATAGTCAAATGCGCCATTGAGGCACCCTCGTGCAAGGTGCCAAACAGCTTGGTCGGCAGCCTCGGGAACTTTTTGCTCCGTTTTGCGGTATCTTTCGCCGCGCTTGCGATTGGCGCGCGGGTGTTTGTGCGCCGCGGGAATGCCGCCATGCGCGATGAAACCAAGAATCAAAATACTCGGTGACCCCACGATGATCCAGACCCAACATCTGACCAAACACTACGGCGACCTGACTGCCGTCGAAAATATCTCCTTCAAACTCGAACCTGGACGTGTGCTCGGCTTCCTCGGCCCCAACGGCGCCGGCAAATCCACCACGATGAAGATGCTTGCGGGATTTCTCGCGCCGACCTCGGGCAGTGCGACAGTCTGCGGCCATGACGTGGTAGACGATGCGCTGGCCGCCAAACGCGTGGTTGGCTATCTGCCCGAAGGCGCGCCGAGCTATGGCGAAATGACGCCGCGCCAGTTCCTCGCCTTCGTCGCCGATGTGCGCGGCCTGACTGGCGCGCGGCGCACGCAACGCCTGGATGATGTCATCGAGCGCCTGCATCTGAATGGCGTGCTCGAGCAGCCGATCGAAACCCTGTCGAAAGGCTTCAAGCGCCGCGTCGGCCTGGCTCAGGCCATCGTGCACGATCCGGCCGTGCTGATTCTCGACGAGCCCACCGACGGCCTTGACCCAAACCAGAAACACGAAGTGCGGGCGCTGATCAATGCGATGGCCAAAGACAAGACCATCATCGTGTCGACGCATATCCTGGAAGAAGTCCACGCCGTATGCAGCCGCGCGATCATCATCGCCAACGGCAGGATTCTCGCGGATGCGACGCCGGCCGAGCTCGAAGCGCGGTCGCGTTATCACCAGGCTGTATCACTGACTACCGTCAACGTTGCTGCGGCGAAAGAAGCGTTGTCGCGCGTGGCCGATGTCGCCGCGATCGAGATTGACCCGCAGGATCACCGCATCACCGCGTTTCCAAAACCGGGCAAGCAGATCTTCGCGGCGATCAGTGATCTGCTCAAGGCACAAAGTATACAAGTGAGCGAATTGCAACTGGAGAGCGGACGCATGGACGAGGTCTTTCGTACCATTACGCAAGGTGAAGCGAAGCAGGCGCACGCATGAGCACGATCGTCACGATCTTCAAGCGGGAGTTGGCAAGCTACTTCGCGACGCCCGTGGCGTACGTGTTTATCGTGATCTTCCTGCTGCTGGCGGGCACGTTCACGTTTTATCTCGGCAATTTCTACGAGCGCGGCCAGGCCGATCTGTTGCCGTTCTTCAACTTCCACCCCTGGCTATATCTGTTCCTGGTGCCGGCGGTCGGCATGCGTCTATGGTCGGAGGAACGCAAGAGCGGCACGATCGAAATGCTGCTGACCTTGCCGATAACCATGTGGCAGGCCGTACTTGGCAAATTCCTCGCCGCGTGGGCCTTTATCGGCATTGCGCTGGTACTGACATTCCCGATATGGATCACGGTGAACTATCTGGGGTCGCCCGACAACGGCGTGATCTTCGCCAGCTATCTCGGCAGCTTCCTCATGGCTGGGGCATTTCTTGCCATCGGTTCGTGCATTTCGGCATGTACGCGCAATCAGGTCATCGCGTTCATCCTCACCGTCGTGGTGTGCTTCCTGTTCCTGCTTGCCGGGTTCCCGCTGGTGCTGAATTTCTTCAGCGCCTGGGCGCCGCAAGGCCTGGTCGATGCCATCTCGGGGTTGAGCTTCCTCACCCATTTCGCTTCGATCAGCAAGGGCGTGATCGATCTGCGCGACCTGATCTACTTCCTGCTCACCATCGCGTTCTGGCTGTATGCCAGCGCCGTGGTGATTGATCTCAAGAAAGCGGATTAAAGCTATGACACCAAATCGCAAACTTATGACTGGCGGCGCGCTTGCCGTGCTCGCGGTGCTGTTCGTGGCCGTAATCCTGATAGGCAACGCGCTGTTCCGTGGCGCGCGCCTGGATCTGACTAGCGGCCACTTGTATACCTTGTCGCAAGGTACAAAAAATATCCTTGGCAGCATCGATGAGCCGATTCATTTGTACCTGTTCTATTCCGACAAAGGCTCGCGTGACTTGCCACAGTTGCGCACCTACGCGCAGCGCGTGCGCGAGATGCTTGAGGAAATGGCTGCTCGCGCAGGTAGCAAGCTCAAGCTCGACGTGATCGACCCGCTGCCGTTCTCGGAAGATGAGGATCGCGCCACCGGCTACGGCCTGCAGGCCGTGCCTGCGGGTCAAAACGGTGACAAGCTCTTCCTCGGCCTGGCCGGCACCAATTCCACCAACGGCAAATCGGTGATTCCGTTCCTGCAGCCGGACAAGGAAGCCTTCCTCGAATACGACGTCGCCAAATTAATCCATGAGTTGACCCAGGCCAAGAAACCGGCGGTCGGCCTGGTTTCGAGCTTGCCGATGGGGCAGGGTTTGGATCAGCAGACGCGCGCGATGCGCGATCCGTGGGCGGTCGATCAGCAGCTGTCGCAGTTGTTCGACGTGCGCCAATTGAACGCGGCCTCGCTGAAGGCTATCGACAAGGACATCAACGTGTTGGTGTCGGTGCATCCGAAAAGCTTGTCCGACGACGCGCAGTACGCGATCGACCAGTTCGTCATGCGCGGCGGCCATCTGCTCGTGTTCGTTGATCCGAACGCCGAAGCCGACGAGACCGGCGCCGATCCGAACAACCCGCAGGCGGCGATGATGGCGGACAAGTCCTCGGACCTGCCCAAACTCTTCAAGGCATGGGGTGTGGAATACGACCCGCACAAGATCGTGCTCGACCGTGCGCACGCGTTGCAGATCAGCATCGCGCAGGGTGCGCCGCCGGTGCGCGATGCGGCTATCCTGGGTTTCGCCAAACGCGATCTCAACGCCGACGACGTCACCACGGCGAATCTGGATACGATCAATATTTCCACCGCGGGTTACTTCCAGTTGACGAAAGATTCCAAAAATAAACTCGTGCCGCTGATCCAGACCAGCAAGGACTCTATGGCCGTGCCGAGCGAGCGCATCAAGTTCCTGCCTGATCCGAGCCAGTTGCTGGTCGGCTACCAGCCGAGCAACGAAAATTACGTGATCGCCGGCCGCCTGGAAGGCAAGTTCACCACGGCATTCCCGGAGCGCAAGGACGAAGGCCATCTCGCTGCGGCCAAGGATGACGGCGAAATCGTTCTTGTCGCCGATACCGACCTGCTCACCGATCGCCTGTGGGTACAGGTGCAGCCGTTCTTCGGTCAGAAGATCATGAATGCGTTCGCCAACAACGGCGACTTCTTCGTCAACTCGGTGGATAACCTCACTGGCTCGTCAGACCTGATCTCGATCCGCGGACGTGCCACTTCGCAACGGCCGTTCACCACGGTCGACGACATGAAGCGTGCCGCCGAGGACAATTTCCGCGGCAAGGAACAGGAACTGCAAGCCCAGCTCAACGACACCGAGCGCAAACTGACTGAACTGCAAAGCGGCAAGAGCCGTGGCAGCGAGATGATCTTGTCGCCCGAACAGCAAGCCGAGCTGCAAAGCTTCCAGCAGAAGAAGGTCGATATCCGCAAAGAGCTGCGGCAGGTGCGACGCGGTCTGGACGAGCGCATC
>JANXVS010000294.1 GCA_025351555.1 Pseudomonadota bacterium
TCGATGCGCGTGTTGATCGGCTCGATGTTGTAACCGAGCTGGATGTCGTTATACGTACGCGCACCGTATTTCAACTGCAGACCATGTATCGAACAATCGCCATGTGAGCTGTAGTAGCACTGCCCGGCCGGGAAGGTGTCTTCGTCGGCCTTGCCCGAACCGTTGCGGAACTTGCCGACGTAGCGCATACGCCAGGAAGCATCCCACGGACCCATGTTCCAGGTCACCGAGCCCAGTGCACGCCAGCGCGGGAACAGGCACACGCCGCCCCCATCTGGGCACGCGGCCTGCGCAGCGGAACCGAACGGCAGCTCGTGGCCGGCGTTGTGGAATACCAGGTTGCTGAATCCCGGATTCGGCGTCTGGTTGTACTGCCCCAGGTAGGTGGCATCCAGGCCGACCGCAAACTGGCCGAACGCAAACTGCGGCAGGCGGTACTTGACCGAGAAGTCGGCGCCCTTGACATCGATGCGGCCGACGTTGCCGGTCGGTTCGCCGATGAAGTCGATCTGGCCCACGTCGCCACTGGTGAAGCGATGAACCAGCGGGCAGTACGCCGACACGCCGACGAAGCAGCTATCCAGCACCTGTTGCGCGCCGACGTTCGTGATCGTGTCGTTGAGCTTGACGCGGAAGAGGTCGGCGCTGAGCGAGAGACCTTCCACCCATTGCGGCGAATACACGAAGCCCCAGTTGAAGGTCGAGCCATGCTCGGCCTTGATCGGGAAGTTCGCATACTTGGAACCGGACGCGATGCCCTTGATCTGCAGATTCTGGGCAACGTCGGTGTTCGTAAACCCTCCCGTCGGCACCCCGGCGCAGGCCGGATTGTTCGCATTCGGGTTGGTCGCGCCCGAGTAATCGCACGGGTCGTGGCTGAGCTTCGGCGCGTCACTGATCGGCGCACCGAACACGTCGCCCACGGTCGGCGCGCGGAACACCTTGTTGTAGTTGGCGCGCAGCAGCAGGTCGGCGATCGGGCGGAATTCCACACCGATTGCCGCATTGTTGGTGCTGCCGAACGTGCTGTACTTGGAGTAGCGGTCGCTGAGGGTGACGTTCAAGGAATTGACGAATGGCAGATCCTTGAGGATCGGCAGGAACAATTCGCCATACGCTTCCTTGACGTTGTAGCCGCCCTGCAGATGCGAAGAGCACTGGCTGCCCAGCGTACAGTTGCCGGTGGCCGGATTGATCGTCAGGTCAGAGGAGATCGTGTTGTTCGTGTATTCCTTGCGATAGCTTGCGCCGAGCGCGAGCTGGGCGGTGCCGGCCGGCAGATTGAAAATGCCGCCGTTGAAGTCCAGGTGATGGATGCGTTCCTGCGACCACGTGTTGGAGAGTGCCGGCGCTGCGAGCGATTGCAGAATGGCCGTCTGTGCCGGCGAGTACGGATTGAACGGATTGAACGGCACGCAGCCCACGATCGCCGTGCTGGCGTCGCCGGCCGTTCTTACGCAGGTCGGCACGCCGTTGACCAGCATCGAGGGACCCGTGGCGACGTTCAACTTCGAGACGACGGGCAGGCCCAAAGTCGTGGAGATATTGGAAGTGTGGCCGTAATCGCTGCCCAGTTCCCAGTTCCACTCCTGATCGAAGATGCCGAAATGGCCCTTGAAACCGGCGCTGAACTGATCGGTCACGTTGTTGGTTATCGCGGCGCGGTTGCCGGCAGCAACCAGGCGCAGACCGGCTGGTCTGCCGCCGGGACCGCCGAATTGGATGCCGAACGGGTTGTACAGGTTGTCTTTCGAGATGACAAAGCCGCCACCGGTGGTGAGCGGATCCGGCGCCAACTGGAAGCCCGACACCGTCTTGTTGTGAATACCGGTCAGGTACACATCGACATTGTCGGTCAGGTGATACGTGCCGTTGAGGAACACCGTGGTGCGTTCCTGCGGGGTTTCCAGCAGGTTCACCGAGGCATAGTTGTACTTGTCGGATGGGTTCGCCGCCGTGCCGTTGTTGATAAAGCAGTGGTAGTCCGTCAGCGCATTCGCGCCGCTGGTGCCTGGCGTGTGGGCCAGCGTCTTGCAGCCGTAATGATCGAACAACGGACCGCTGCCTGGAATCGAGAAACGGCCGTTCGGGCCGGTCGACGAGCCACCTGGC
>JANXVS010000485.1 GCA_025351555.1 Pseudomonadota bacterium
CGGCCGCCAGCCAGCCGCAAGGGGCAGGTCGCCCAAGCGGCCGACCAGGCGATCCTGTGCCCCGGGCTGGAGCAGATGCCGCATCTCCGCTGCCACGACCAGCAAGGCAACAGCCTTGCACAGCTTGAACACGGCGATCCAGGCGAGCGCCGGATGCCGTGGCACCTTGGTGAACGATGTGCCGTTGTCAGCCACCCAGGAAATCGGCCTTGCCCAACTCCACGCCGTTGTGGCGCAGGATCGCGTACGTGGTGGTGACATGGAAATACACGTTCGGCAGGACAAAATCGCGCAGATAGCCCAGTCCGTTGAAATTCAGATCGCCGCGACGCGTCGTCACCGTGATGTCGCGATCCTCGCTGCCGGCAAACTTTGTCGCAGGCACACTATTAACGAACGCGAGCGCCTTGGCGATGCGCGCTTTCAATTCGGGGAAGGTGGTTTCCGTATCCTCGAATTTCGGCACTTCCTCGCCGGCCAGACGCGCCACGCCGCGAGCGCACAGGTCGCAGGCGATCTGCACTTGGCGTGTGAGCGCGAACATGTCCGGCGCCAGCCGCGCATTCAGCAGCACGCTGGCATCGATATTTTTCTGCGCAGCGAACGCAGCGGCCTTGTCAAGAATGTTGGACAAACTGCCGAGCATGCGGTTCGCACTCGGAACGAGGGTGTCGTACATCGTGATTTGCATTCGAATTCCTTCGTGGTTTGATGCTGCAACAAGAACCATGACTTGCGTCAGGACATCACATATCGCGCCTATTCATGCGAAAATCAAGCATAAGACCCCGTAGCTCAGCTGGATAGAGCGCGCCCCTCCTAAGGGCGAGGTCGCCCGTTCGAATCGGGCCGGGGTCGCAACAATGCCAGCGGTCATTGCATTTGCGATTAAATCACGCGAACGTGTCCAAGGGTCTATTGTGAAAAAGCCTCAGGCTACCGACTTTGAAACCTCCGCGCGGGAAGTCCTCTCGTTCCTGCACCGTCGCATGGGCTTCGACCTTTGGATGGTCACGCGGACCGAAGGCGATGCCTGGATAGCGCTTCAGACTGAAGACCATGGCTATGACGTCTCCGCAGGAAAGGTTTTTCGATGGGCCGATACATTTTGTTCTGAGATGGTGAAAGGCAACGGCCCGAACATTGCGCCCAGCTCCGACGCTATTCCCGCGTATGCCAGTGCCCCCATAGGCCGTCAGGTAAAGATCAAGGCGTATGCGGGCGTGCCCCTGTCCCTCAAAGACGGAACCTTGTTCGGTACGCTGTGTGGAATTCACCCTGCACCCCTGCCTGAAACCACGGTTGAGCATCAGGAACTGCTGGAGTTGCTGGCCGCAAACTTGAGCACGATTCTTCAGCTAGAGCTTGATTCAGCCGAAGAAATTCGCCGGTCGGAACGATTTCAAGCCGAAGCGCTGACCGACTCCATGACCCAACTCTACAACCGGCGCGGGTGGGAACTTCTGCTCGCTGCCGAAGAAAGTCGCTGCGCCAGATACGGCCACCCCGCCGTCGTCGTGATCGCGGACCTGGATGAGTTGAAGCGAGTAAACGATGAGTCCGGACATGCGGCTGGAGATGCATTGATCGTGCGCGCCAGTTCAGCGCTGCGTGACGCAGCGCGTTCAATAGATATCGTTGCACGCTTGGGTGGGGACGAGTTCGGCATTGTTGGTGTTGAATGCGACGACGTTGGCGCGCAAGCTTTGCTGAAGCGAGTGCGCGATGCGCTCGCCGCAAACGACGTGCGGGCGTCCGTTGGCTTCGCCCTGCGTGACCCGTCAGTTGGAATCCGAGGCGCCTGGGCAGAGGCCGATCAACTCATGTACGAGCAAAAGCGCATGCGGGCTGACGGCACGCACTGAATTCCATTGCGGCGCCTTGCGAACCCAGACGACTATATATTTCCATCGCTCGCCGCGGCAAATTATCAGCACTGTCAATATCTTGCACCCATAGGTTTCAATTGGCTGCTTCACACGGAAATTCATAATTACATAAAATACTTGTGTTTATATATTAATGAGATTATGGTGCCTCCGCATATCGTCAACACCTCAAGGAGTCGCCCATGAAATCAATCTTCAAAACACTTGCACTTGCATTGCCATTCGCTATCTTCAACTTCGCAGCCATCGCTGCCGATGCGCCCGCCCCGCATCAAACTCCAGCCAAAGTCGCCCCTTCGGCGGACAAGGTCTCCGCAACGCGCGAAGTGATGCGTGATCTGTGGGCCGACCATATTTTCTGGGTGCGCAATGTAGTCATGGCCGCGTCGGCCAAGAACGGCGCCGAGCGCAAGGCTGCCGAAGATAATGTCGTTGCCAATGCAAAACAGATCGCCGCTGCGATCGAGCCCTACTACGGCAAAGCCGCTTCCGATCAGCTATTCGCCCTGCTCGCGGGCCACTGGGGCGCAATCAAGGCGTATCTGGATGCGACCAATGCCAGCGACCAGGCAGGCACGTCGAAGGCCTTGAAGGATCTCAACGACAACGCCGGCGCGATCGCGACATTCCTGAGCGGCGCCAATCCGAATTTACCAAAGGACACCGTATTGAGTCTTTACAGTACGCACGGCGCGCATCACGTTGCACAAATCCAGGCGGTACATAACGGTCAATTCGATCAGGAAGCTGTCAACTGGGGCGTGATGCGCAAGCACATGAATATCATTTCCGACGCCCTGGTCAGTGCCATCGCCAAGCAATTCCCGGAAAAATTCTAACCTGTCTTGAACTGCCTTCCGGCGGGTCTTTACGACCATTCTCCGGCGCCGGAAGGCAGTGCACCCCGGCTCAGCCTAGAATACACACATGCTTGAAATGCTTGGTCAAACCCAACAGCAACTTTTGCATTCGCTGATGCAGAATCGCGACGGCTTGACTGTCGACGATCTGATGCGTTCGCTGGACATCACACACAACGCGGTGCGCCAGCATTTGACTGCACTGGAGCGCGACGGCTGGGTGGCACGCGGCGCGGCACGATCCACGGGTCGACGTCCGGAACAATCCTTCCTGCTCAGCGAGCGCGGCCGCGAACTGTTTCCACGTCAATACAATTGGTTCGGCGAACTGTTGGTTGAGTCGCTGCGTGCGAGCGAAGGTGCAGCGGGCCTGAGCCAGCGCATGCGCGCGCTCGGCACGCGCGTTGGCGAGCAGCTGCGCAGCCAGGAAGGCTCGGCTGCATCCACTGCTCAGCGCATCGGCAAATTGGCGCACGCTATGCATACGTTGGGTTACGAATCGAAAGCCGAGCCTGCGACCAAGCGCGAACTGCCGAGCATCGTCGCGCACAACTGCGTATTTCACCATCTGGCGGCAAAGCACCCCGAAGTCTGCCATTTCGACCTGGCCCTGATGGCCGCAGCCACAGGAGCCGAAGTGCAGCACGCCGAATGCATGGTACGCGGCGGCCAGGTCTGCCGGTTCCGCTTTCGCAAGCCTGAGTAAGCCGGCACGGGCCGCAAACGCTCGTCTCTGTTAGAATTCCGCTCCTTTTTCCTGCGGCCGTCCTGCCACGGACGCCCCATCCTTCGGAGTTCTCATGTCTCTTGCAATCTTCAAGGCGCTCGGCCTGACCGGGACCGAATCCGGCACGTATCTGGGCAATGGCGAATGGTCGAAGACGACCGACGCCGGCACGATCGAGGTGATCAATCCGAGCACGCACGAAGTCATCGGCCGCGTGCAGGCCAGTTCCGCCGCCGACTATGAAACCATCGTCACGCGCGCACAGGAGTCGTTCAAGGTCTGGCGCACGACGCCGGCGCCGCGCCGCGGTGAAGCGATTCGCCTTTGCGCTGACGCTTTGCGCAAGCACAAGGATGCGCTGGGTTCGCTGGTGGCGCTGGAAATGGGCAAGATCAAGCCCGAGGGCGACGGCGAAGTGCAGGAGATGATCGACATCGCCGACTTCGCGCTCGGCCAGAGCCGCATGCTCTACGGCAACACCATGCATTCCGAACGCCCGGGCCATCGCATGTACGAACAGTGGCATCCGCTCGGCGTGATCGGCATCATCTCGGCGTTCAATTTTCCGGTCGCCGTGTGGGCGTGGAATGCGTTCATCGCCACTGTCTGCGGCGATATCTCGATCTGGAAACCCTCGCCGAAGACCCCGCTGTCGGCAATTGCGTCGATGAAGATATGCAACGAGGCGCTCAAGGCCGGCGGCTTCCCGGATCTGTTCTTCCAGTTCAACGACGCCGGCACGGAACTCGCAAAAAAGTTCGTCGACGATCACCGCATTCCGCTGATCAGTTTCACCGGTTCGACCGCCGTCGGCCGCCATGTCGGCGAGCGCGTCGCCAAGCGTTTGGGGCGCAGCCTGCTTGAACTTGGCGGCAACAATGCGATTGTCCTGGATGCAAGTGCCGACCTGAAACTCGCGATTCCGGCCATCGTGTTCGGCGCGGTCGGCACCGCCGGCCAGCGTTGCACGACGACGCGGCGCTTGTTCGTGCATGAATCGATTTACGACAATGTGGTCAACACGCTGGTCACCGCGTACAAGCAGGTCGAAACCAAGATCGGCGATCCGACCCAAGCGACCACCTTGATGGGCCCGCTCAACGACAAATCCGCAGTGCAGCGCTACAGCGATGCGATCGCCAAGGCCAAGGCGTCCGGCGGCGAGGTGCTCACGGGTGGCGCGGCACTCACCGATCGCCCCGGCAACTTTGTGCTGCCGACGATCATCGCTGGGCTGAAGAATTCCGATGAAGTCGTGCAAACCGAAACCTTCGCGCCAATTCTCTACGTGATGCCGTTCAAGTCGATCGACGAGGCATTCCACGCACACAACGGCGTGCCGCAAGGCCTGTCGTCGGCGATCTTCACCCAGAACGTGAAAGCGGCCGAGGCGTTCCTGTCCAGCGCCGGATCGGACTGTGGCATCGCCAACGTCAACATCGGCACCAGCGGCGCGGAAATCGGCGGCGCTTTCGGCGGCGAGAAGGAAACCGGCGGCGGGCGTGAATCGGGTTCGGATTCCTGGAAAGCCTACATGCGCCGGCAGACCAATACGATCAACTATTCCGACTCACTGCCACTAGCGCAGGGCATCAAGTTCGAGTTCTGAGGCCACGATGAACATACCTTCAAAAACCACCAGCACAATGGCAATCATCAGCCTCGTCTTCGGCATCATCTGCTGGGTGGCACTGCCATTCGTCGGCGCGATCGTTGCCGTGGTCTGCGGTCATGCCGCGCGCGGCGAGATCAGGCGTGCGCCACCAGGCAGCATCGAGGGCGACGGCATGGCCATCACCGGTTTGATCCTCGGTTATGCGCATCTGGCATTGTTCGTCCTCGCGGTGATGGCCGTGTTCATGTTTTTCGGTGGGCTGGCCTTCCTTGCGCACTGGCACTGAGCGCCGATTCTGCAAGCAACCTGGCGGAAGAGATCGTTGATGTATGCCCTCGCCCGCCCCTTCCTGTTCTGTCTCGACGCCGAACGCGCGCATGATCTGGCGCTGACAGCGATCGAGGCAGCGTATCGCACCGGCCTGAATCCGTTGCTGGCGGAAAAACCCAAACCGTTGCCGACGAAAGTGTTCGGCATCGAGTTTCCGAATCCAGTCGGATTGGCGGCTGGCCTGGACAAGAACGGCGCGCATGTCGATGCGCTCGCGGCGCTCGGTTTTGGTTTTGTGGAAATTGGTACGACCACGCCACGCCCGCAGCCGGGCAATCCAAAGCCGCGCATGTGGCGCTTGCCGGAACACCAAGCCGTAATCAATCGGCTCGGTTTCAACAATGCCGGTGTCGATGCGCTGCTGTGCAATGTGAAAAAAGCGCGGTTTTCCGGCGTACTCGGCATCAATATCGGCAAGAACAAGGACACGCCGAACGAGCGTGCAGTCGAGGATTATCTTTTCTGCCTGGATCGTGTGTATGCCCGATCGAGCTACGTCACCATCAATATCTCATCGCCAAACACGCAGGGGTTGCGCGATTTGCAGGAGGAAGAAACGCTGAAGCGTTTCATCGGCACCCTGCGCGAGGCGCAGGAACGGCTCGCCGCGAAACATGGCGCGCGCAAGCCAATGCTGCTGAAGATCGCACCGGATTTGAGCGAAGCCGAACTCGACGACATCGCCGACGTGTTGCTCGCCGCGAAAATCGACGGCCTGATCTGCACCAATACGACCATTGATCGCAGCGTCATCAGCGGCGCACCTTACACGGAACAAGCGGGAGGTTTGTCCGGCAAACCCTTGTTCGACAAAGCGACGTCCGTATTGCGCGGCATGGCGCAACGGCTCGGCGGCAAAGTTCCGCTGATCGGCGTCGGCGGCATTCTTTCAGGCGACGACGCAGCCGCCAAGATCGCCGCCGGCGCGAGCCTGGTGCAGTTCTACAGCGGCATGATCTATCGCGGCCCGGTCATGATCGGCGAATGCGTGGACTCGATCCGCGTACGGGCTGCGACATGAGCGGCTTCATCACCGGCGTCGCCCGTGAGCCAGGGTATACGATCATCGAGAACGCGCCGCTCGACGGCCGCAACACATTCCGCGTGCCTGCGCGCGCGGAGTTGCTGATCGACGTCAACCAGCCGGCGACCTTGCCCGCATTGTTCGCAATGCCGGCATTGAAAAGCGGCCAAGTACTCGTGCTTGGCGCGGGTAGCAACGTGTTGTTCACGCGCGACTGGCCGGGGATTGTGCTGTCGATGTCGGCGACCGGAATCCGCATCCTGGAAGACCGCGGCGATGCGGCTCTAGTCCGCGTCGAAGCCGGCGAGAACTGGAACGACTTTGTGCACTGGTCGCTCGGCCGTGGTTTTGTCGGTCTGGAAAACCTGGCGCTGATTCCGGGCACGGTGGGCGCTGCGCCGATCCAGAAC
>JANXVS010000531.1 GCA_025351555.1 Pseudomonadota bacterium
TGCTCGATCACGGCCGATTCGGCCAACCCGCGCTTCGTCTATGCGGTTTGGGATCGTCCGCAGTCGACGACCGAGGCGCCGACGTATTTCGCACGCAGCAGCGACAGCGGCGCAAGCTGGGAGATGCCGCGCCCGATTTACAATCCGGGCACGCGCATGCAGACCATCAACAATATCGTCGTGGTGTTGCCGAACGGCACGCTGGTGAATTTCTTCGTGCAGATCCTGAACGGCGCGAACGGTAACGCCGTGTCGTCAACTCTGGCCGTGATCCGTTCAACCGACAACGGCGTCACCTGGTCGGCGGCGGTAAAGATCGCCGACAACCTGAGCATCGGCACACGCGATCCCGATACCAACACGCCCGTGCGCGATTCGACAATAACGCCGTCGATTGCGGTCGGCCCGGGTGGAAGCCTGTTAGCAGCCTGGCAGGATGCGCGCTTCAGCAGCGGCGCACGCGACGGCATCGCGCTCGCGCGTTCCGACGATGGTGGCATGACCTGGTCGGCGCCGACTCGCGTCAACGGCGACGCGAGTGTCGCCGCATTCTCACCCAGCGTGCACGTGCGCGGCGACGGCACGGTCGGCGTCAGTTATTACGACTTCCGCGCGAACACCACCGACAAGGCAACTTTGTATACCGACTACTGGCTCGCGCGTTCGGCCAACGCTGCGAACTGGCAAGAGGACCAGATCGCCGGGCCCTTCGACCTTGCGCTCGCGCCACGCTCGAGCGCCGACAACTCAAGCGGTTATTCCCTCGGCGATTATCAAGCGCTGGCCAGTGTTGGCAACGTGTTCGTGCCGTTCTTCGTGCAGACCAACATGGGCGACGTCAACAATCGCACCGATGTGTTCGCCGCGCCCGCAGTGTCGGTGGCGAGCACGGCAGCGCAGCAAAAAGCGTTATCGACCGCACCGGCCAACGCGATGGACGTATTTCGCGCATCGCCGCAATGGCAGCAGCGGGTACAGGAAAACCTTGCGCGCAGTCTGCAGTGGCGTCGACCCCGCGGGCGCGAGGCGTTGCAGCCAGGGCAGGGGATGCCGTGAGGTTGTGTTATCCCGCCAACGCGGCGTTGTGATAAACCTCCTGCACGTCATCGAGTTCTTCGAGCCAGTCGATCAGATCGCGCAGGGTTTCGGCAACTTCATCGCTGACGGTCACGCGATTTTCCGGGCGCATCGCCACGTCGGCGCGTAGCGGCGTGAATCCGGCAGCGGTCAGTGCCTTCTTCACTGTCTCGAAATGATCTGGTGAACACAACACCGTGCTTTGACTGTCCGT
The DNA here is from genome assembly GCA_025351555.1 of Pseudomonadota bacterium. Classification (GTDB taxonomy): domain Bacteria; phylum Pseudomonadota; class Gammaproteobacteria; order Xanthomonadales; family Rhodanobacteraceae; genus Rudaea. The sequence goes on from JANXVS010000531.1 coordinate 1,292, forward strand.
GGTCTGCACATCGTCGGCGCCGGCGTCGAGCGCGACCTCTAGCAGCTTGTCTTCGCTTCCGGATTTGCTGGTATCGACAACCAACTCGCCGGTGCGGTGAAACTGGAACGCCACTGAGCCGCTGGTGCCGAGATTGCCGCCGTGCTTGGACAGGGCATGACGCACGTCGGCGACGGTGCGCTGGGTGTTGTCGGTCATCGCATCGATGATAAGTGCTACGCCGGAAGGGCCGTAACCTTCATAGCGGATCTCGTGCATGTTGTCGGCGCCCTCGGCACCCGATCCGCGCTTGATCGCGCGCTCGATCGTGTCCTTGGTCATGTTCGCCGACAGCGCCTTGTCAATGCCGGTGCGCAGGCGCGCATTGGTCGCAGGATCGTTGCCATTGCGTGCGGCGATGGTGATCTCGCGGATCAGTTTGGTGAACGCTTTGGCGCGCTTGGCGTCCTCGACATTCTTGCGGCCTTCGATGCTCGGGCCTCTGCCCATAAAGATTCCTGCGTTTGCGAAAGGGAGCCGGGGAGCATTTTCCCCCAGTCTGAGGCGCAGGCCAAGCAGTGGTCGACAGAAACCGACCGCCGCCAGCGGAGCCGGCGGCGGTAAGCGCATCAATCGGTCGTCGCGCTACTTGCTTTTCTTCTTCTCGTTTTTTGCTGCCTTCTTTTCCTTCATGGTTTTTGCAGGTTTCTTCTTCTCGCCTTTTTTTGAATCCATACCTTTGCTCATGATGCCCTCGTCGGTCGGTGAGTGGACGTGCGCTGGGTGGCAGCCGCGTGGCAAGTTTTAGCGCGGATTGCGGCGTTTGGAAAGTGTTTTGTGCGGCAATCGGCTTCGACACCGCCAGCGTGCACCAATCGCGACGCGTTTGAACGGACTGACGTGGCGCGCATTCCCTCGAAAGTTGGTGAATCGGCATACAATCACCATTGGGGAATTCATCGCCTGCCGGCAATTCCGTGCGTTCCATGCCTAGATCCAATGGCGTTTGCGGCGAAGCGGGCGCCAGATCTAGTGCGGTCGATCATTGGTTTGGAGTTCACGTGGCGTTTTTGAGAAGAGTTGGATGAACAGAACTCACGGAAGCGGACATCCGCACGAAGTTCATCACGCCTGCGCTCGTGGCTCCGGTCGGCAAGTGGGACGTGATGACTCAGTTGCGTGAAGAAGTCTATTTCACCAACGGGCGCGTTGAACGAGTTAGTCCGCGCCACCTCCAACGCGCATGATAAAGACGGGAAACCGCGCTGACGCGCCGACTGCACTACAGAGTGCGCCTAAAATAGAGTGCAAAGAGCACGAAGTTCAGCACAACGCATGACCACGACAGTGCTACGAACTTCATTGGGCTGGCCGAATACACTGCCATGGAGGCGAGAAGGTAAGTCCAGGGAAGCCCCGCCCCGAAGGTTGCGATGCCTCCAAGCATGCCTTCCCACGTGCCTTGTGCCGGCGTCTGCCAAGGCGGATCGATGATGGTAATTAGAGCGCAAATTCCAACAAAGACGATGTACAGGGTGAAGGCAATCTTGGCAAAGGACCTACCCTGCGCCAAAGGCGTTGCTTCGACCGAAGAGCAGCCCTGTTCGATCGGCTCAACTTCGTTGGAAACGTCGCCAATAGAGCCGCGTCGCGCAAGCTCTTCTAGGATAAATTCCTTCGCGTCTTTCGTCAGACCGCCGGCTCGAAGCATTCCTCGAAGATTCGCAGTGTCGAGCCTTCCAAGATTTTCCGTCAGCTCTTCACGACTCACATACATCACATTTGCACCTACGCCTGCCCCCCGTGCCAATGTGATGTGAGACAGCTACCTCTTTCTAATATCGCGGTAGAGACATCGGTTACCCGACGCCCCCCGCACAGATCCGAGCAAGCGCAATTCACGCACTCG
>JANXVS010000584.1 GCA_025351555.1 Pseudomonadota bacterium
TCGCTGAGGCTTAAGTAAGTGCCATTGGGTCTAGGGCGACATCGACAACGACAACGCATTACCTGCCCCTGGCTGTATCCTTGGACGCTGCCACGCGCGGCGCGAATTGGTTCGCTATCAATTGCCCAATGAAGCGGCATCAGGAGGAAACGTGTCGTCTTGCCCAAAGTGTGGTGCGGAATTGACCCCAGGCGCTAGCGCTTGCGCGGCGTGTGGCGCGAGTGTTACGCCTGCTGATGCCTCTGCCAAGCGGGCTTCGGTGAGCGCGATCTTCACCCACATCCCGCATCCCCACATCGCGCGACGCAAGCACACAGCGCCGGTCGCAATCAGGGACATGCTTCCGCGCGAGAATGTGATGCAGCGTTTCAACGCCTTGGTTGCCGTGGGCATCACCGGCGCCGTCGGTACCATGTGGTGTGCTTACCTTTTTGCGATGCTTGCACTTGTCAGTCTGCCAGAAGCCATCCGCGGCGGCACCGCGACGCTCGTTGCGTGGATCGCGCAGACCTTTCTTCAGCTCGTACTGCTGTCGATCATCATCGTCGGCCAACGGGTGTCTGGAGCCGCTTCGGACAAACGCGCGCTCGACACCTACAACGACGCCGAAGCCGTGCTGCACGAGGCGGTGCAGATCCAGGAACATCTCGCGGCGCAGGACAAGGTGCTGACGAAACTCATCGAAACATTGCCCGCACATTAGCGCCGCAATCCGGGAATGCAGATGCACCCCGGATGACCCGCTCCGCAGTTGCGAGCCCGTTTCACTCCATCGGGCTATCTGGCTTTACGTCAGGTTCCGCCCGTGGAACAGCTCCTCGATCTCGCGCTTGAGCAACGCTTCGATGCGCTGGCGATCCTTGAACGACAGGTCTTCGGCGTGGGCCTCGAACAGATATGTCTCCAGGTCGAACTCCTTCACGTGCATCTTGGTGTGGAAAATATTTTCCTGATACACGTTGACGTCGAACATCTCGTATTTCTGACGGATGTGCTTGGCCAGATATTCCTGGATCGAGTTGATGCGATGGTCGATGTAGTGCTTCTTGCCCTTCACGTCGCGGGTGAATCCGCGCACGCGATAGTCCATGGTCACGATATCGGATTCGAAACTGTCGATCAGATAGTTCAACGCCTTCAGCGGCGAAATCACGCCGCAGGTAGCCACGTCGATATCGGCGCGAAAGGTGGCGATGCCGTTGTGCGGATGCGTTTCCGGATAGGTGTGGACGGTGATGTGGCTCTTGTCCAGGTGGGCGACCACCGCATCGGAAATCATATCGCGGCCGAGCTTGTCCACGGTCGGATGTTCGGAGATCAGGATCGTCACGGAAGCGCCCTGCGGATCGTAATCCTCGCGCGCGACGTTCAAGATATTGGCGCCGATGATCTCGGCCACATCGGTCAGGATCTTGGTCAGGCGATCCGAATCGTATTGCTCGTCGATGTACTCGATATAACGATCGCGCTGTTCCGGCGTCACCGCGTAGCAGATGTCATAGATATTGAAGCTGAGCGCCTTGGTCAGGTTGTTGAAACCCTGGAGCTTCAGGCGAGGGAGAGGTTTGACCACGGTGAAGACCTCGCAGATGGACGCGGCGATGCAGGGGCGCGAATTATGGATCAAGTCGGGGGCGCGGAAAACCATCGAATCATCCCATCTAATCAGGCCAACTGCGGTACTATCGACTTCGGAGGGAATTTTTAGCCTCGATTTCGACTAAGATTGGCCACTCGCAGGGGCATGCCGAGGCTGTCGCCTGCAAGTGAGGCAGCGGGGGAGGATCCAGATTGGGCATGGTCGAGCTACGCTATACGCTGCAACGCGCGGTCAATCGCGTGCAGGCCCCAAGTTCACTGGTGCTCGATCGCGAGGCGCTGGAGCGCTTCCTGGCGCAGTGCCATCGCCGCCGCTATCCGGGCAAGACTGCGATCATCCGCCCCGGCGATTCGGCCAACATTTTATACTTCATCATCGAGGGCTCGGTGACCGTGTCCACCGAGGACGAGGACGGCCGCGAGCTGATTCTGGCGTACATCAACGCCGGCGAATTCATCGGCGAGATGGGCCTGTTCGTGGAAACCCCGCGACGCGAAGTGATGGTGCGCACGCGCACCTCGTGCGATCTGGCCGAGATCAGCTATGAGCGCATGTTCCAGCTGTTTGACGGGACGCTGCACGAAGAATGTTCCAAGGTACTGTTCGCGATCGGCACGCAGCTGACCAACCGCTTGCTGCACACCTCGCGCAAGGTCAGCCGCCTGGCCTTCATGGACGTCACCAGCCGCGTCGCCAAGACCCTGATCGATCTGACCGAAGAACCCGATGCGATGACGCATCCGAAAGGCATGCAGATCCGCATCTCGCGCCAGGAAATCAGCCGCATCGTCGGCTGCTCGCGCGAGATGGTCGGGCGTGTGCTCAAGCAGCTGGAAGAGCAAGGCATGATTTCGGTCGCCGGCAAGACCATCGTGGTATTTACCACGCACTGACCCTGCGCGTCAGGCTTGACCAAACAACCGCCTCAACTCCATGCCCGGATCGTCCGCGCGCATGAATGCCTCGCCGACCAGGAATGCATTGACGCTGGCCTCGCGCATGCGCGCCACATCCGCACGTGTGTGGATTCCGCTCTCAGTCACCAGCAGGCGATCGGCAGGCACGCGTTCGCGCAAGGCCAGCGTGGTATCCAGCGACGTCTGGAACGTGCGCAGATTGCGATTGTTGACGCCAATCAGTCGCGCCGGCGTTGCCAGCGCGCGATCAAGTTCCGTCGCATCGTGCGCCTCGGCCAGCACGTCCATGCCGAGCTCGTGCGCCAAAGTGGAAAATTCCATCAGCGCTGCATCGCTGAGCGCGGCGACGATCAAGAGGATGCAATCGGCGCCGAGCGTGCGCGCTTCATACACCTGATATGCATCGATCGTGAAGTCCTTGCGCAGAACCGGCAACGCACAAGCGTCGCGCGCATCGCGCAGATAGGCATCGGCACCGTGGAAAAAATCCATGTCGGTCAGTACCGATAAACACGCCGCACCGCCCGCTTCGTAGCTGCGGGCAATGGCTGCGGGGTCGAAGTCCGCGCGGATCACGCCCTGGCTCGGGCTGGCCTTCTTCACCTCGGCAATCACGGCAGGATGCGCATCGGCGATCTTCTGGCGCAACGCCGCGACAAAGCCGCGCGGCGCTGGCGCCGTGGCGGCGTGCAGTTGCAATTCGGCAAGGTTGACGCGAGAGCTGCGTTCGGCGATTTCCGCCACCTTGCGCGCGAGGATGCGTTGCAAGATATCGCTCGGCGTGTTCATCAGCGTCCTGCGATGCGCCGCGTCGCCGCAACGAAGCGGTCGAGCTTCGCGCGCGCCGCACCTGAGGCGACTGCTGCGCGCGCCTGCTCGATGCCGGCGGCGATCGAGTCGGCGAGCTCGGCCACATACAGCGCCGCACCGGCATTGAGCAGCACGATGTCGCGCACCGGGCCGGGCTTGTCGTCCAACGCTTCGAGCACGCGCAGGCGCGACTCGGGAGCGTCGTTCACGCGCAGCGCGTCGCTCGCGGACGAGGCCAGGCCGAAATCGCGGGGATGGATTTCGTACTCGTGTACCTCGTCGCCACGCAGTTCACCGATCAGAGTCGCGCCGCCGAGGGTGATTTCGTCCATGCCGTCGCGGCCCCAGACCACCAGCGCTCGATGGGCGCCGAGCCGTTGCAGTGCACGCACTTGGATGCCAACCAGATCCTGATGAAACACGCCCATCAGGATATTTGGCGCGCCCGCGGGATTGGTCAGCGGACCCAGGATATTGAACAACGTGCGCACGCCCATTTCCTTGCGCACGGGTGCCACGACCTTCATCGCCGGATGATGGATCGGCGCGAACATAAAGCCGATGCCGACATCCTCCAGACACATGGCAACTTGTTCCGGTGACAGATCAATTACGGCGCCGAGTGCTTCAAGTACATCCGCGCTGCCAGACTTGGACGACACACTGCGATTACCGTGCTTGGCCACGCGCGCGCCTGCGGCCGCAGCGACGAACATCGACGCCGTGGAAATGTTGAACGTGTTGCTGCCATCACCGCCGGTGCCGACGATGTCGACGAAATGCTTGTAGGGTGGCACATGCACGCGTGCGCTCATCTCGCGCATTACGCTCGCCGCGGCAGCGATCTCGCCGACGGTTTCCTTCTTCACCCGCAGCCCGGACAGGATCGCCGCCACCATCAGCGGCGACACCTCGCCGCGCATGATCTGGCGCATCAGATCGACCATTTCGTCCTGGAAGATTTCGCGGTGTTCGATCGTGCGCAGCAGCGCTTCCTGCGGGGTGATCGGCATGGAGGATTCCGGTTAGGCGGCCAGGCGCGCAGTGTGCAGGAAATTGCGCAGCAGGTCATGCCCATGCTGGGTCAGGATCGATTCGGGGTGAAACTGCACGCCTTCGATCTCGAGCGCGCGATGGCGCAGACCCATAATCTCGTCGATGCTGCCATCGTCATTCTGCGTCCACGCCGTGACTTCCAGGCATTGCGGCAAAGTGGATTTCTCCACAACCAGCGAATGATAACGCGTCGCTTCAAATGGATTCGGTACGCCAGCGAATACGCCCTTGCCCGTGTGATGGATCATCGAAGTCTTGCCGTGCATGATCCGACCCGCGCGCACGACCTTGCCGCCGAAGGCCTGACCGATGCTCTGATGGCCCAGGCAAACACCGAGAATCGGGATCGGCCCGCCAAGTTTTTCGATCAGTTGCAGCGATACGCCGGCCTGATCGGGCGTGCCCGGGCCGGGCGAGATCACGATGCGCTCCGGCGCCATTTGCTGGATTTGCTCCACCGACAGCTGGTCGTTGCGCGCAACGCGCACATCCTGACCCAGCTCGCCCAGGTATTGGACGAGGTTGTAGGTGAAGCTGTCGTAGTTGTCGATCATCAGGATCATGTCGCTTCGCCTAAGCCCTCCCTTTCAAGGGGACGGTTGGGTGGGATGGTGTTGATTCGCGCGCAGGCAGATTCTAACCGCATCCATGCGGTATTCCGCTCGCTTCCCGCGAGCGTGTAACTTTTCTTTGCTGGTGCAAAGAAAAGTCACCAAAAGAAAGCACACCCCGGCGCAGCGCTCTACGGGCATCCTGCCCTGCGAGTTCGCGAGCGCACTACGGGGCTCGTTGAACGCACTTTGCCCGCTACGCTTCCAGCTACGCGGGCAAAGCCCGGCCTGCGCCATCCATGGCTTCGGCGCTCAGCGGCGCGAGATGCGCTTCAACGCATCTCGCTTCTTCCGCCTCGCCCCTGTACGTGCAACGAACTGGCGCGCATCGTGCGCGCCATCCTGCGGACTTTCCTACGCGCGCTCGCCGCAGCGCAGGGGCCCCAAGAGCAACGCACATTCCATGTGCGCAGAAGCAGAGCAGTCTCATCGCGGTCTACTCGCGAATACGAGCCTGCGTGATGTGAAATCAACAAACCAGATTTTTGCAAATTGGCGGTTTTGATTTTCGTTCTGAAGAACTCTCTTGGGCTTGCCTACTTGCCCATGCGCCCAAAACAAGCCAACGTGCGCCTTCATAAATTACCAGATCAATTGGTCCATCGTCGGCAATGTATTTCTTCTCAGCTTTGCTTCTGATCACGTTTGAAATATCTGAGAGCCTCAATACCCGAACGTTCTCCCAGCCATTCGCGCCGGTGTTCACTTTCTTCTCAACTTGCTCATCCGTAAATCGCGTTAGCTCAAAGTAGCGCCTTTTTCCACGAATCGTGCATACGACATCCGGAGCAGGAGGTGCGAGCTGGTCGATCGAACTTTGATCCACCAACAGACCCGCCAAGTCGATAAATTCTTCAAAAACAGCGCGCTCGATCTTGTCTTTCCTCACAAACCCCCCGCCGCCTGCGCCACCGCCCGAAACAACGCCCGTCCCTTGTTCATCGTCTCTTCCCATTCCGTCGCCGGGTCAGAGTCGTAGACGATGCCGCCGCCGGCCTGGACGTGCAGGCGGCCGTCCTGGATGACGGCGGTGCGGATGGCGATGGCGGTGTCGGCGTCGCCCCACCAGCCGATGTAGCCGATGGCGCCGGCGTAGATGTTGCGTTTGTGCGGTTCCAGTTCCTGGATGATTTCCAGCGCGCGGATTTTCGGTGCGCCGGAGACGGTGCCGGCGGGGAAGGTGGCCTTGAGTACATCGATGTAGCTCAAGCTCTCGCGCAGTTCGCCTTCGACCTGGCTGACGATGTGCATGACGTGCGAGTAGCGCTCGATCACGAACTGCTCGCCGACTTTCACGCTGCCGGGAACAGCGACGCGGCCGACATCGTTGCGGCCGAGGTCGATCAGCATCAGATGCTCGGCGCGTTCCTTGGGATCGGCGAGCAATTCGGCTTCGAGCGCGAGGTCTTCGTCAGGGATTCTACCGCGGGGGCGCGTGCCGGCGATCGGACGCACGGTAACGGTGTCGCCTTGCAAGCGCACGAGGATTTCCGGCGAACTGCCGACGACCTGGGTTCCATCCAGATCGAGGAAATACATGTACGGCGATGGATTCAGCGCACGCAACGCACGGTACACATCGATTGGTCGCGCACGAAACG
>JANXVS010000004.1 GCA_025351555.1 Pseudomonadota bacterium
TTCATCCCAGGATCTGGCCTTGAGCCAGATCGCCTGCGGCGAGTTGCTCGGTGCCTCCGATGTCGCCCTGACTTACTACGCCACCAGGATGTGCGATGTCCAAAAAACCTACGCCACCGCGTGTTCCGCTCATGGATACGCCGCATCGCAAAACTCGCCGGATCTTGAACTCGTCGGCGGAAGCCGCCTGCAGGTACCTCCACAGACGATCCACGACGTCGCCGAGCATTTGCGCAAGGGACACGGGCAGCCGAACGCCCGCAAGAGCGTAGCGGCAAGCGAGGCGCTAAGGACTCACAACTCCTATGCACCGGCGGTCGCCTGGCAATTCTGTGCCGCGACACTGATGCGCCCCAATGATTCGATCGGCGTGCTGACGCTGGCGAATATTTCGTTTTCTCATTCGGCCGCCGTCGTTGCCGAAAAGATTGTCGACGAAGGACACCTTGGCCGGCTCGTGCCGTTGCCAGAGCTCGTTGTCGAAACGCTCCAGGCTTACGGACACCACCTTTTTGCCTTGTCACAACAAACCGGCGCCGCAGAGTGCGTTCGAAAAGCTGCGCGTGATGCCCTAGACGGCGAAGGGCCGTTGTTTTTTGTCCTGCGCAACGGGCGTGCAGAACCTCTGGCGCTACGGGACATGCGCCGGCGCCTGCCACGCGCGTGGCCGTTGCCGGAGAATTTTCTTCGCCATCGGTACGCTTCGCTGCTACGCGAGCGAGGCTGCCCCGCCCCCTATGTCGAATCGGCGATGGGTCACGTCGAGATGGGGCAACAACCGTTCGGGCGGGAGTCGTTCATGGATCCGGTTGCTTACGTGGAGGAGACCCGGCGGCACCTACAGGACTTGCTGCTACGCGACGGATTCAAGCCGTTGTACGGATTGGCTTCTGACCAGGAACAGGTCTGGCATTCCAGTCCTCTGGACGAATGGGTGCTGGATCTACGGCCTGCGCATCAGAAACGGATTGACCAGATTCGTGACGAGCATCGGCTGCGCTTGGAGAAATTTCGGACCGAGTGCGCAGCGGACGTGGCCGACAGAGTTTCGAAAGCGCTGCTAGCGCACCTGCCGACATTCTTCACAAGTAACGCCGGCAAAGTCGACAAAGAACTGGGGAAGAAAATTCGAACAGGGCTGACCAAGGGTGCCGGGTCAATCGCCGAAATCCAGGTGCTGGTCGAGAGGCTCCGAGAAGAATTCCTGTCGGCGAGGGACCATCGGCAATGGAAGATCACGCGGCTACCTTATTTTCATCGCGGCAAGATTGAAAGCTCGCCCTTGGCTACGAGCTACCCGCGCGCAGCACGTGCGTTCGGGTCACTACGCGACTATTTTTCGGACGTTTTGAACGGCAAGCGGAAAGCACCGCGTACCATTACGTCTCGGGTACGGCTGATACTGGCCTTGATCCTCTGGCATGGTGTATCCGACTGGCCGAGACTGGAGGCTCTGTTGCGCAACCTTAATCGTGGCCGACGCATCGACGGACTCGACGATGCGGTCGTCATCCCGATCCCCCTGGAGGATGAGCACAATCGCGAAACCGCCGAGGTGTTGCGCGGAAACGTTGCCTTGGCCGCTGTGCCATTCATCGGCGCGCCGCAGGAGTCCGCGAATAAGCGCAAGCTTGGCAAGGAAATTCACGGCTGTCTGCCGTCATGGATCGCGGCGGGTGACGAGAAGAAGTTTCTCGACGTGTTGCTCGAGGGGGCAGCGATCTCGCACGCCTTCGAGAGTCCAGCGGTCCTTCGCGACGTTTGGATAGGCGCCGCAAGCTCCGTCACGATGTCGGCGAACCGCATTGAGCGCCTATTCACGTCACGCGCCATTCCGTTGGCCCCAGTGCCTGCGATCGACCATTCGCTCGCGGAACGGGAGCTCGTGTCCAGCACACTCCCGGCAAGCCATGCCATCGAGTTCCGGCATTACCGTAAGTTGCGCGCGATACTGCGCGTCAAGAAAGGCCGCGACAAATACCTGCCCTACCAGGGAATCACACTGCCAGTTGGAACGCCAGAAAAGTGTGTACGTGATGAGATTCTCTCGGAGCTGCGAACTCACCTGGCGGCACTGCCTCTCTCCGACACGCCGTGCCGGCTGCTCACTCTGTATGCCATCAAACTGTTGGAGCGCGGCACGCCCACCCACTCGAGAATCGTGCCGGCAACGGTATATCAATATGCCGTGGGCGTTGGTGCGTTCCTCATTCGCCTGCACGCCCGTGCACCGCTGACCGAAATGGAATCCGAGGGTCTACTCGAGATATATACGGAAGTCGTTGCGACCGCACCGCGCGGTTATCAACCTTCGGTCGCGAAGTATCTATCGTACTTTCACCAGTATCTCGTCGCTGAGCATGATGCCGTCCCCGTGGACCTGCGCGGCATCGGAGGTTATTTGGCGGGAATCCCGGATATCGGTTTTGTTGCCCCGCGGGAACTGATCCTGGCGAAAAAAATCCTGGCCGACGCTAAGAATCAAAGCCGCAGTGCATCGATTCACGCCTGCGAACAATCCCGGAATGTGCTTGATTTGGGTTTTGCGACTGGTGCGCGCAGCAGCGAGATCCTATTGCGCGAGCAACGCGACCTGATTGCTGAACTCGGACGCGGTGCCCTGCTCGTCAAGCGAAATCGAATGACCGGAGTGAAAACCCGCCGCGGCGTCCGACCCGTCTCGCTCGAAGGTTGGATGTCCCAACAGACCATCGCTCACATCAAGCAGGACAGTATCAATACGGTAAGACCGCGCGCGCCCTTGTTCCCCGATTCGGATGATCCTTCCAAGCCAACGGATCCGGGAACGATCGCGGCCGCAATCGGTGTGGCATTACGAGCTGCAACAG
>JANXVS010000317.1 GCA_025351555.1 Pseudomonadota bacterium
TTTTCGTCTTGATCCGATCGCGATACAGGTAATAGTCGTCGGAAATCTTGAAATCAAGCTGGATGCGCTCGCGATCCAGTGCCGTGGCTTCGACCTTGAAAGCCTGTTCAACTGGCAGCAGCTTGTCGGCGTCGGCGGCGCGGATGCTGCTGGCGCCGCTAGCGACGAACAGCGCGAAAAACGTAAAAAATAGTCGATTCATTCGCGAATTGTCGCAGGTTGGCAGAAGGATGACAGCAAGACCGGCGCGCAGGCGTCGCGCTTGCATCAAGGCTGCGTTTGGCTTTCGATCCAGTCGATATAGCGATCCAGCCCGAGCGCGATATCGACCGCGATCACTTCCGGGAGTTCATACGGATGCAGGGCTAGGATGCGATCGCGCAGCACGTCGAAGCGTTCGCGCGTGGTCTTGATCAGCAGCAAACATTCGCTGTCGTGGCAAATTTTGCCTTGCCAGCGATAGGTTGATGCGACGCCCGGAATGCGATTGACGCAGGCGGCCAGATGCTCCTCGACCAGCGCCGTCGCGATGCGTTCGGCGCTCGTTTCATCCGGGCAGGTGCAGAAAACGATGATCGCTTCCATGCACCCATTGTCCGCTATTCGAAGTCGCCCACAAAAATGTAGTCCGCTTCAATCGCGCCGAGATCGCATGCGGCGCCTTGTGGACGCGCGGTGTCGTGTTGATCGTTGACGACGGTTTGCGCGGCAAGGTCCAAGCACGTTGCTGCGGCATCGATCACGGCGCTGTGATAAAGCGGCAGATAGCCCGGCCAAGGTGTCGTATTCACGTCCAACGGATGAAATAACTGGGCGAAAGTCCCTTGCAGGCTGAAACCGCAACTGCCGTCTTCGTCCAAGTTGACCGAGCCTGGCGCAGCAGTCACCAGACTGTTGCACAGCGAAACGCCAGACTGCACATCGACGATGACGCTCGACAGCGCCGTGATCGTGTTCACCGCGGAAATCGCGTTGCCGGAAGGCGTGCCGGGCGGGCCCACGTAAGGGGGGCCTGCCCCGCTTCCGCCGCTCCCGCCGACAACCTGGCCGCCCGCCAAGGTGGAGAATTCGAGGTCGGCCAAGGCGGCGGACGCATCCACGCGAATCAGCCCGCCGCTCGCGGCGCCGCCCGCACCGCCAGAGGTGAGAAACATTCCGGTGACGCCGGCGCCACCAGTACCTCCGGTCCCGCTGCCGCTGGCGATCGTAGAATTGGTAATGCGCAGGCTGCCGGCTGCCACGAAAACGGCACCTCCGCTGGCTGCGCCACCGGCGCCGCTGACTCCGGGTGGTGCGAAGGAAAAAGCAAGTGAATAGCCGCCAACTGCGCCGTCGCCGCCGCGACCACCGTAAGCCTGGCCGTCGACGACGCTGGAATTCAACAGGCTCAAGGATCCGTAGACGAGCATGGCACCGCCGGTTGCGTCGCCACCCACGCCGCCATTCCCGCCGGCGCCGCCCGGAAAAGGTGGGTCCATCGGATTCAGGTTCCCTGGGGTGCCAGAGCCGCCATTCCCGCCGCTCCCGCCGTACGCGAGGCAATGGCGCACGGCGATATGGTCGAGTACCAGCGCTCCGGCGTTGGCAATTTGCACACAGGCGCCACCGGCCGGGCCACCGGGACTGCCTGCGGCTCCGGTGTTGCTGGCGCCATTGCTTCCGGCAGTGCCAGTGATGAGCCCATCGGCGAGCGTGAGTCCGCTGATCGATGCCTGGGCGCTGACGACGAACACCTGGCTGGCGTTGTTGGCGCTGACCGTGAGCTTGGCCGCGCCCGGACCCTGGATGGTCAGGGATTTGTCGAGCATCAGCGCGCCTTGGCTAAGTGTTATCGGCGAGGCGAGGCTCGGATCAAACACCAGCCTGGCGCCGTTGGTCGCGGTGGCGATAGCCTGGCGCAAGGAACAGGCCGTGGGACAGGTGCCGGCGCCTGCGGGATCGTCGACGACATTGACGATGAGTATGTTGCTGGCCAGCGTTGGAAAAGAACTTGCAGCCAGCAACAAACTGGCAACCACGGAGTTGCGATTCACGATGAAATCCCCCTGGAGTGCACTTTCGGAACAACGACTCTTGAATCTTGCGCGACCAGCGCCCATTTAGCCAGCCTGGCGGTAACCCCTCTTTTCAGGGGCTTTGCGCGCCGCTAAAATTGGCACTCGCTCTGGCTGAGTGCTAACAGTCGAGAAAGTTTTCTTTGTTTTCAATCAATTGAGGAAGTCGTCATGAAGCTGCGTCCGTTGCACGATCGCGTGATCATCAAGCGCCTGGAGGCGGAAACCAAGTCCGCCGGTGGCATCGTCATTCCCGACACGGCGGCCGAAAAGCCCATCAAGGGCGAAGTCGTCGCCGTCGGCAGCGGCAAGATCCTGGAAGACGGCAAGGTCCGCCCCGTTGGCGTCAAGGCCGGCGAGAAGGTGCTTTTCGGCAAGTATTCCGGCACGGAAGTGAAGGTCGACGGTGAAGAACTGTTGGTCATGCGCGAAGAAGATCTGATGGCGGTTATTGAAGGCTGAGCACGAGCGCTTGCGCGATGCCTTGAATGGCATCGCGCGCGAGTGCGAAGGCCGCAGGCAGGATGCCGGAGGCGGGGTTGCTTAGTGAGGCACGAGCCGAGCTTAGCAACAGCCAGCCCGCGAAGCGGGCGTTGGCACCCACGACATCCAAACGCTTAAAGAATCCACACAAAACTTTGAGGAAATAGATCATGGCTGCTAAAGAAATCCGTTTTTCCGAAGACGCGCGTGCGCGCATGTTGCGCGGCGTCAATATCCTGGCCAATGCCGTCAAGGCGACGCTGGGTCCGAAAGGTCGCAACGTCGTGCTCGAAAAGAGCTACGGCGCGCCGACGATCACCAAGGACGGCGTGTCCGTTGCCAAGGAGATCGAACTCGCCGACAAGTTCGAGAACATGGGCGCGCAGATGCTGAAGGAAGTAGCAAGCAAGACGTCCGATGTTGCCGGCGACGGCACCACCACGGCGACCGTGCTGGCGCAGGCGATGATCCGCGACGGCCTCAAGGCTGTGGCCGCGGGCATGAACCCGATGGATCTGAAGCGCGGCATCGACAAAGCCGTGATCGGTGCGGTTGCCGAGCTGAAGAATCTGTCCAAGCCGTGCTCCACGAGCAAGGAAATCGCCCAGGTCGGTTCGATCTCGGCGAACTCGGATTCCGACATCGGTGATCTCATCGCCAAGGCGATGGAGAAGGTCGGCAAGGAAGGCGTGATCACGGTCGAGGAGGGCTCGGGCCTCAACAATGAGCTCGACGTCGTCGAGGGCATGCAGTTCGACCGCGGCTACCTGTCGCCGTACTTCATCAACAACCAGGCGAACCAGACGGCCGAGCTCGAGAAGCCGCTGATCCTGCTGTACGACAAGAAGATCTCCAACATCCGCGAGATGCTGCCGATCCTCGAGGGCATCGCCAAGGCCGGCCGCCCGCTGCTGATCGTGGCCGAGGACGTCGAGGGCGAGGCGCTCGCGACGCTGGTCGTCAATACGATCCGCGGCATCGTCAAGGTCGCCGCCGTCAAGGCGCCGGGCTTCGGCGATCGTCGCAAGGCCATGCTGCAGGACATCGCGGTCCTGACCGGCGGCACCGTGATCTCGGATGAGGTCGGTCTGTCGCTCGAGAAGGCCACGCTGAACGACCTCGGCGAGGCCAAGAAGGTTGTCGTCGAGAAGGAAAACACCACGCTGATCGACGGCGCCGGCAAGTCGGCCGACATCAAGTCGCGCGTGGCCCAGATCCGCCAGCAGGCCGAGGAAGCGACCTCCGACTACGACAAGGAGAAGCTGCAGGAGCGCGTTGCCAAGCTCTCCGGCGGCGTCGCCGTCATCAAGGTCGGCGCCGCGACCGAAGTCGAGATGAAGGAGAAGAAGGCCCGCGTCGAAGACGCGCTGCACGCCACGCGCGCGGCGGTCGAAGAGGGCGTGGTCCCGGGTGGCGGCGTCGCGCTGATCCGCGTCCTCAAGACGCTCGAGAAGCTGACGCACGAGAACGAGGACCGCAACTTCGGCATCAAGATCCTGGCGCGCTCGATCGAGGAGCCGCTGCGGCAGATCGTCGCCAATGCGGGCGAGGATGCGGCCGTGGTGCTCGCCAAGGTCCGCGAGGGCAAGGGCAACTTCGGCTACAACGCCGCGACCGGCGAGTACGGCGACATGATCGAGATGGGCATCCTGGATCCCACCAAGGTCACGCGCCTCGCGCTGCAGAACGCGGCCTCGGTGGCCGGGCTGCTGCTGACGACCGAGGTGATGGTCGCCGAGGCTCCGAAGGACGAGGAGCATTCGCACGGTGCCCCGGGCGGCATGGGCGGCATGGGCGGCATGGGCGGGATGGACATGTGATCCCGCGCTCCGGCCGGGGGCTGACCCCGGCCGGAACCTGAAGTCCCGGACCACGAGGTCCCCGAAGCCCCGCGCCTGCGGGGCTTCGTCGTTTTGGGGGCAGGCCATCCGCTATGCTTTGCGCATGAGCACGCGCAGCCGGCCAGGCCCCGCCATGATGGCGGCAATCGCCCAGCTCGCCGGCGTCTCGGCATCGACCGTGTCGCGGGCGCTGGCCGCCAGCCTGCGGGCCGCGACGCCGCGGCGCGACCGCAGCGTCCGCCTCGCCCGCGAGCAGGGCGACGTCGTCAGCGCGACCGCCCGCGCCCTGCGGCTGCTGCGCACCGAGACGCTCGCGCTCGCGATCCCGCTCGGCCCCGAGGCAGGCCAGCAGGTCAACCGCACGTTTCGGCTCATCGCCGGCCAGGACACGCCGTCGGTGACCCTGCCGGCGGAACGTCTGGTTAGCGAATCAACCGTCGGCGCCGCGAGCGCGCCGGCG
>JANXVS010000120.1 GCA_025351555.1 Pseudomonadota bacterium
CCGCTCTCGATGTTCCAGTTGTCGACGACGTAGTCGTGGAAGCGTGCAGCCGGATCAAGCGCAAAGGCGCCCGTGCTCCACAGCATGGTCAGGAGCAGCAGACAACGCGCCACGCAGGGCAATCGCCCGCACGTGGCAGCAGCTTGCAATTGCTCGTTCACGGCCCCACCAAGATTCCGGCAACTCAAGTGATACACGAAGCTGCAATAATGATACCGGTTCACCCGCTTGGCGACATGCACATGCCCAGGATTTCCGATGGCCGGCTATAGTCAGACCTCCGAGCCAATCGTGTTTGAACGCGATTGTGCTGCCGTCATGGTGCCACAGGGGCAGGAAGTGACCCTGCCCGCTGGTCAAAACGGCTATATCACCCAGGCGCTCGGCGGCAGCTTCACCGTGTTCGTCGACGGCAATCTGTTCCGCATCCGCGGGGCCGATGCCGACGCGATCGGCAAGGAACCGCCCGAGGCGTTGACGCTGGACGCGCAAGCCGACGACGCCGAGGTCGAGAAGCTGGTATGGCAGCAGCTGCGCACCTGTTACGACCCGGAAATTCCCGTCAATGTGGTCGATCTGGGTTTGGTATACGAGTGCACATTGGAAAAGATGGAAAATGACGAACGTCGGGTGAAAGTCATGATGACCCTGACCGCACCCGGCTGCGGCATGGGCGACATTCTCGTCGATGACGTGCGCAGCAAGATTGAATCGATTCCCACGGTTGCTGAAGCTGACGTCGAACTCACGTTCGATCCGCCGTGGAATCATTCGATGATGTCGGATGTGGCGAAGCTGGAAACAGGGATGATGTGAGCGAGGACTAATGCTCGTCACTCCAGCGTAGACTGGAATCCAGTTCTTTTCTCAATCTGACGGGAGAACTGGATCTCAGCCCATGCTGGGATGACGGAGCTTTTTATGTTCTTTCCCGAGCACCGCGCCCTTACCAAAGCGGCCGATTGAAATCGAAATCCGGTTGCGGCTGCGGTCGGGAAAAGGCGGGGCCGACACCGTAATCGACGCCCAGCCGCAACAGCAGATGTGCGCGCTGCAGGCTATCCACCTCCGGTGCAATCACCGCCACGCCCACGCCATGCGCTTTGCGCACCAATGCAAGCAGGGTATCGCTGATCGATTTGGCACTGCCCAGTTCTGCAACGAGCCCGCTGGATAGCCGTACAAAATCCATATCGAGATTTTTCAGCGCGTGCACAGCTGCCCAGTCGCGGCCGTAGTCGCCCAGACAGAAACGCACGCCATGCTGATGCAGGGCCTTGATCTGGCTGATCCCGCGCGGCCCGGAATCGATCAGGGCCGAACAGGCCAGTTCGATGGTCAGGCCGGTGCCGGAAAGGTGGCGCGCTTTGAGTTCACGCTCAAGCCACCAGGCGAATTCCGGTTCCAGCGCGCTGGTCACGGCCTGCGGCACGAACAGGCGCAACTGGCGGCCACGCCGCAACTGGTCTTCGCGTACTTCCAGCGCATGCTGCAGCATCCAGCGATCGAGCGTGCCGATCTGGTTGCATTCGGCGGCGATCGGAGCCAGATCCGCGTACGCGATCGTAGTGCCCGGATGTTGCACGCTCTTGACCTTGAAACCGACTTCGTACTGTCCACAGAGCTTGCCGCCCAGCGGCACGATCGGCTGGAATTCAAACTGCGTCTGTTCGGGCGTCAACGGCCGGCTCAGCACGGCCCGCACGGCGAGCATCGGATCGACTGGCAACAAGGCTGCTTCCCTGGCCTCGAACCACAGCACGCGATTGCCGCCCAGATGCGCGGCGGCGAGCTGGGCGGCCTGCGCGTTGTTCACCACGGCATCAACGCCGGGTTGCTGTTCGCCGCTGAGCATTGACATGCCCAGACTTGCGGTCAAGGTATAGGCGCGGCCGTTGAACTGCCATGGCTGGGTGTTGAGCACGGAGCGGATGCGTTCGGCGGCAGCAGTGACTTCGCCACGACTGCGCCGATGCATCAAAGTGAAATAGTGGAAATCTTGATATTGCGCGGCGACGTCGGCTTCATCGAGCTGGCTGCGCAGGATATTGCCGATGTGCGCATCCAGCGCTGCCACGCCTGCCAAGCCAATCTGTTCGCGCAACTGGCGCGAGTGATCCAGAGCGATGAACATCAGCGCAGCGGAACGGTCGCCGAGCGTGGTTTCGAGTTTCTCGATCAAGCTGGTGCGCGAGTACAAGCCGGTGCGTGAATCGCGGCCACCGGGCGAGCCGAGCATTTCGCGCAGCCAGTGCGCGCGTTGCGCGCGTGCCTGCACGGCGCTCACTAGATGGCGTGACTTCACCGGCTTGAGCAGGTAGTCGTCACCGCCTGCGGCTATCGCATCGAAACGCTGGCCAATATTGGCAGCATCGGCGGCAAAAATGATGGGTACGGCAGCGTATTCTGGTTGCTGCCGAATCAGCTGGATCAACTCGATGCCGCGCACGTCGGGCAGGTCGCAGTCGAGCACGATGACATCGGGACGAAAATCGCCGAGCGCAGCCAGCGCGGCCTGACCATTGCCGGCCAGACGCGCGGTCATGCCGCGCTCGACCAGACAACGCGCCGCTTCCGCCGCCTGCTGGCGGTTCTGATCCACGATCAGCACACGCCATTCCGGCTGGGTGCCCTGCGCGAGCAGTTCATCGAGCTTGCCGACCACGCGCAGGCAGTCTACCGGCGTGCTGAACAACGCACTGGCGCCGGCGCGCATCGCCAGCAGACGATGGCCCAGATCGCCATCTTGCGAGATCGCCACTACTGCCGGCAACCGTTCATCGCCCAGACCGAGTTGGGTGTACAGCACGCCAACGCGCGCCATGATGCGCAACTTGCGCGCGTCCAGCAGCAAGGCGCCGGGAATCGCATGACCCAGGAAACTCAGCAAGGCTTCGCCGTCGGCGAATTCGCGCACGTCGTAGCCGCGTTCGATTAATCCCGCGGCCAGACCTGGCACCGAATTCGGCGCCAGACCAACCAGGCACACGGCGCGCGGCAAACGTGTCGGCCGCACTGCTTGGGACAGCTCGCTAGGGGTTTGGGCTGCTTCCGGCAATGCGGGCGCGTCGGCCGCGACGAACTGTGCAATCGGTTCCGACGCTGCTGGCTCGTCTATGGGCGGTTCGATGCTCGGCGGCACCATCACGGGTGCCGCGGGCACGATGCGTGAGGTTGGCAAGGCGTGCACCGCGGCGGTTGCCGTGGCGGAAAGATCGGTCAGCACGTTGCCCAAGCGGTTGACCATATCGGCCAGGCGCGCCAGATTGCGTTCATTCGGCACCAGATGATCGTCGATGAACGAGCATAGATATGCTTCGAGCTCGAGCGCAGACGTGTTTACGTCATCCAGGCCCAAGCGTTCGCTGGTCGTTGCGACCTGATCGACTTCCTCGCCGAGCTTGCGCGCAGCCGCATGGTCCCAGCCGCCTCGAGCCAAAGGTTGCCAGCGTCGCACCAGGGCCAGACAGCGCTCGCGCAACTCGTCGCGTGCGCGGCCGGCACCTTCGAGTAGGGTTGTCGTATCCTGACCGCTCATCAGTACGCCTTGATCGTTGCTTAGCCAGGCGCAAACAGTGTAACGCCGTCGTGAACCAGATTGCAGTATTCGCTGGCGTCTGGGCGTGCTTGCGTTCACAGTTTCAACAGCTTTCGCTGCGTGGCTGCCACAATCGGTTTAGCATCCGCGCCATTGGTTTGGACAATAGATAACAGGAGACACCTATGGGACGTCATCTGCACGCGTGGATAGCCTTGCTGTTTTTTCTGGTGCTCAGCTATGACTTCGTCGTCTGGGGTGCCGCGGCGCGTTTGCCTGAGGTTGGCGCGAATCTGCTGGGGTCGGCAAAGCGTGAAGGGCCGCTGACCTATTTTTACATGTGCGTTGGCGGGGCCATCGATGCGGCAGTGCCGCCTCTGGATGCCTGGGGTCAACGCCACGCAGAAGCTGCGCTCGCTGAGGGTTTTCCCCGCATCAAAGCTGATCCGACAGTGTCGATGGATCTGGTTTTTTCCCAGACCTGGAATGCCCACCACACCACCTTGAAGCTGTGCCATTGGGCCGCGCCAGCACTGGCGGTGCTCGCTCTGGTGTTCTGGATACGTCGACCAAAGAAAGTGCAGATGATGGGCTCGCGCCGACGCTGAACGGCGGCATATTGTCCATTTAGGTAAAAATTAGCAAAGTATACAGCGCTTCGCTCGCTCCTTGCGGCGATATCAAAGTAGGGTTCGTCAGAGCACGTCACCCTTGTGAAACCGAGTTGTCACGCGGGATACATGACTTTAGTCAGGGTAAACGAAGAATTTCGTAGTTTTTTGGTCTGGACATCTGGACGTCCGTTGTCCGTCCATGCGGTTTTGTATGTTGTCCGGACAACTGTGCTGCGTGGCAGCAAAACTTTTGTTATTTCAATAACTTAGCGGCATAAAATTCTTGACGAGCGGTGCAACGGCTGTTACGGTGCGTCGCGTTTTGGGTCAATCCTCGTCCAAAGCCTCCCGAACTCGATGGCGAGTCGGGCGCCGAGCGGACGGGTACCGGACCAAGCCTCAGGGGGCTTGCATCAGGATTTCGTGCACGGGTTTGTCTCTCGCGCAGGCGAGCGGACGATCTTAGAAAGAGTTATGTCACCGATCGGTAACGGGCCGCCAACGGATTGTTTTTGCCCGTGATTTCAAGGCGGGATGGTGGAAGGTATTTGAGTCAAGTTACACAAGTTACAGGTGTTATTGAGAAATAACCGCTGCAATAACCTTTGAATAACCTTTGGGAGGTTGTATGAGAAGTGGTCCGTTGAAATCAGCTGTGGTCATGGCCCTGATGGGTCTGGTCGCGGGTCCCGCCTTCGCAAGCGATGGCAATCCCTATTCACCGCAGGCGAATGGTCACGAATATCGGCATGGCGCAATGGCCACGCGCGAGACTCTCGCCAAGATGCAGGCATGGGAACATGCACATTCGGCCAATTTCGCGGCGCCCACCGCTTCGACCGGCATACTTACCTACGGCGGCGGCGTCAACGGCGTCGGCGTCCAGAGCGGCCACTCCAAGGTCTACCTGATTTTCTACGGAACCCAATGGGGCACGTCGAGCACCAACGCAAACGGCGACTTGACGTTTACTGGTGACTCGGCCGGCGCAGCGCCGGTCACGCAGGAGATGTTCAAGGGCATCGGTACTGGCAGCGAGCTGTGGTCGGCGGAACTGACCCAGTGGTGCGACGGTCCGAACATCGCGAGCGGTGCAACTACCTGCCCGTCGAACGCGAACTTCATCCCCTACCAGGCCAACGGCGTGCTCGCCGGCGTCTGGTACGACAACTCGGCGGCATCTCCGGCTTCCGCTACGGGCACACAGCTCGCACAGGAAGCCCTGAAGGCCGCGACGCACTTCGGCAACACCACGGCAGCGTCAAACCGTTACGCTTACTACGTCATCCTGTCCCCGCACGGCACCAACCCGGACAACTACCAAAGTCCCACTAACGGGTATTGCGCGTGGCACGATTGGCAGGGCGACGGCTATGGCGTCACCTCAACGGTCGGCGACATCGCGTTCAGCAACCAGCCGTACAACATCGACCAGGGCGCCAGCTGTGGCGTGGGCTTCGTCAACTCCCCCGGTACGCTGGATGGCTACACGATGACGCTCGGTCACGAGTGGCACGAGATGATGTCGGATCAGTTCCCGGCCGGCGGCTGGACCAACAAGACCGGCGGCACCTACAACGGTCAGGAAAACTCCGACGAGTGTGCCTGGATCGCCGCTGGCAGCGCAGGTGGTGCGGCCAACATCGTCATGGGCACGGGCACGTTCACCGAACAGGCCAGCTGGTCCAACGACACCGCTTCGTGTGCCATTACGCATGCGATCGTTGGTGGCGTCGGCACGGGCGGGCAGCCGACGGCGAACTTCAGCTACGTCACCAATGGTCTGACGGCAACCTTCACCGATTCGTCCACCGAAACCGGTGGCACGATCACGTCGCATGCCTGGACGTTCGGCGATGGCGCCACCTCGACGGCCACCAGCCCGAGCCACACCTATGCGGCGGCCGGCACCTACAGCGTCAAGGAAACGGTGACCGACAGCGCCAGTGGCCTGTCCAGCTCCAAGACGTCCTCCGTGACCGTGAGCATCACCAGCGGCAACGTGTTGCAGAACGGCGTGGGCATTACCATCTCCGACGCAACGGTCAACCACCAGCAGAACTGGACGATGGCAGTTCCGGCGGGTGCGACGAACCTCGTGTTCAGTATGTCTGGCGGCACGGGAGATCCTGATCTGTATGTCAAGTTTGGTTCCGCGCCGACGCTGACCAGCTATGACTGCCGTCCGTATGT
>JANXVS010000137.1 GCA_025351555.1 Pseudomonadota bacterium
ACAATTGCAGCGCGCCCGACAGCGGCAATATGGAAGTGCTTGCCCAGTACGGCACGGACGCGCAGAAATCGCGCTGGCTGCAGCCGTTGCTTGCCGGCGAAATTCGTTCGGCGTTCGCGATGACCGAGCCCGACGTGGCAAGCTCCGACGCCACCAATATTGCCACGCGCATCGTCCGCGACGGCGGCGACTATGTGATCAACGGGCACAAGTGGTGGGCCTCGGGTGCCTGCGATCCACGCTGCGCCGTGTTCATTGTCATGGGCGTGACGAACCCTGATGCCGAAGCGCATCAACGCCATGCGATGATCCTCGTCCCGCACGACACACCCGGGGTCAGCGTGCTGCGGCCGCTGCATGTATTCGGCTTCGACGATGCGCCACATGGTCACGCCGAAATGCAATTCGAGCGCGTGCGCGTGCCCGCGGAGAATCTGATCCTCGGCGAAGGCCGCGGTTTCGAGATCGCGCAGGGACGGCTCGGGCCCGGCCGCATTCACCACTGCATGCGCCTGATCGGCTTGGCGCAACGCGCGCTGGAAAGCATGATCACGCGCGCACAGTCGCGCATTGCTTTCGGCAAAGCACTCGCCGCGCAAGGCATGGTGCAGGATGCAATCGCACAATCGCGCTGCGAGATCGAGCAGGCGCGATTGCTCACGCTAGCTGCGGCGGCAACGCTGGATCGCGACGGCATCAAGGTCGCGAAGGATGCGATCGGGATGATCAAGATCGTCGCCCCAAGCATGGCCTGCGCGGTGATCGATCGCGCGATCCAGATTCACGGCGGGCTCGGTGTGTGCCAGGACAGCTTCCTCGCCCACGCCTGGGCCGCAGCGCGCGCGCTGCGTCTGGCCGACGGCCCGGACGAAGTACACATTGCGGCATTGGCAAAATCTATGCTCAGGCCGTCGCGTCGTACATGAACGACGCACTCGCCCTGCCCGAAGCGGCGTTGGCTGCGTATCTCGAAGCGCACGTCGACGGTTTCCACGGGTCACTCACTGCGACGAAGTTCAAAGGTGGGCAATCCAATCCGACTTATTTGATAGATGCACAATCCGGCAAATATGTACTGCGACGCAAACCACCGGGCAAACTGCTGGCCTCCGCGCATGCGGTGGATCGCGAGTTCCGTGTCCTGGCCGCGCTGGCGGCCAGCGCCGTACCGGTCGCACGGCCGCTGCATCTGTGCAGCGACGACGCCGTTATCGGCAGCATGTTCTATCTGATGCAGTACGTGCCCGGCCGCATCTTCTGGGACCCGTCGCTGCCGGGATTGACGCCCGACGTGCGCGCCGCGCATTACGCCGCCGCACTCGATGCACTGGTCGCGCTGACGCAAGTCGATGTCACGGCAAAGGGCCTCGCCGACTACGGAAAACCCGGAAACTATTTCTCGCGCCAGGTTTCGCGCTGGACCGAGCAATACCGCGCTGCCGAAACCGAGCGGCTTGAAGCGATGGAAACGCTGATCGCCTGGTTACCCGGCGCAGTGCCGGCAGATGATGGTCGCATGGCGTTGGTGCACGGCGATTTCCGCATCGACAATCTGATCTGGGACGCTAGCGAGCCACGAGTCGCCGCGATCGTCGATTGGGAATTGTCCACATTGGGACATCCCTACGCCGATCTGGCGTATTTCTGCATGGCGCTGAGGCTACCGCGCAATCCGGTATTGCCGGGCCTGGCCGGCATCGATCGCGCGGCATTGGGGATTCCCGATGAAACCGCGATGATCGAACGCTACGTCGGCGCGAGCGGACTCGATCCGCATCCGCATTGGAGTTTCTTGCTTGCGTTCCAGTTCTTCCGTCTCGCTGCAATCGCCCAGGGCGTGCTCAAACGCGCGCTGCAGGGCAACGCCTCGAACGAACGTGCACTGCAGGCCGGTGCGATGGCGCGCACGATCGCCGAACTCGGCGCCGCGCTGGCGCGCTAGCCAATGTTCACTTCGTCTGCGCTTCGACGTCAATGAGGATTCCGAGCACCGGATTCGCGCAAGATGCCCAGCGCAGCAGCTTTTCAGAGGTTCCCGGCCCACGCGGCGATGACGCGATGCAATTCATCCAGCCCATCAAACAGCGCAGCCGGGCCCGGCTGCAGGATGATCGGCGATTTGATCTCGTGCAATTGACCGCTGCGTACCGCGGGAATCGCATACCAGCCGGCGCGTGCAGCGACGCGCTCCGGGCGGAATTTCTTGCCGCACCAT
>JANXVS010000145.1 GCA_025351555.1 Pseudomonadota bacterium
GCGCTCGTTTCAAGAGGCTTACTGTATTTGCGATTCGGGGAGTCGACAAAATGCATGACTGTCGTCGTGCGTGTGTTCCCTTTTTCGCACTGAATCGACCGCCACGCGGCGGTTAATAACCCGCGGGACGCATCCCGCTATCAACCGGAGTACATGCAATGTCGAATAAAATCATCAAACCGTTGACCTTGGCCGTCGGTGCCGCGTTTATCGGCTCGATCGCGCTGACCCAGATGGTGCATGCCAATAGCGCTTTCACGGTCAAGCCTCTGGTTTCCGGCTATATGCTTGCCGGCGCCGAGGGCAAGTGCGGCGAAGGCAAGTGCGGCGCCACCAAGGGCAAGAAGTGCATGGAAATGCCCGCCAAGGCCGATCAGGACAAGTGCATGGCCGATGCCCATCCGAAGGGCAAGGAAGGCTCGTGCTCGGCTGACAAGAAGGGCAAAGAAGGTTCCTGCAGCGCGGACAAGAAAGGCAAGGAAGGTTCCTGTAGCGCCGACAAGAAAGGCAAGGAAGGTTCCTGCTCGGCTGAGAAGAAGGGCAAAGAAGGTTCGTGCAGCAGTCACTAAGATGAGCAAGCGTCCTGGCCAACCCGCGACGGGCGCCGGACTAGGCCTGCGGCGGGCCCTTTTGGGTCCGCTGCGGGATTCTCCGGATGCAGCGATCGATTTCTTCGAGGTCGCCCCGGAGAACTGGATCAACGTCGGCGGCAAACTCGGCAAGACCTTTCGCGCGTACACCGAGCGTTTTCCGTTCGTGTGCCATGGGCTTTCGCTGTCGCTTGGCGGCCCCGCGGCGCTGGATGAAACTCTACTGCACAAGATTCGCCGTCTGCTGGATGAGCATGGAATCAGTCAATACAGCGAGCACCTTTCGTACTGCTCGGACGATGGCCATTTGTACGACTTGATGCCGATCCCCTTCACCGAAGAAGCGGTCGATTGGGTAGCCGCGCGCATCCGTCGTGCCCAGGATATCCTCGGCCGCCGTATCGCGGTGGAAAATGTTTCCTCCTACGCCACTCCCGGTCAGGAGATGAGCGAGGCCGATTTCACCAAAACCGTGCTGCAGGCTGCCGATTGCGACCTGTTGCTCGACGTCAACAATGTCTACGTCAACGCCGTCAACCATCGTTACGATGCTGAACAATTCATCAGGGCGATGCCGCAAGGGCGCGTCGCCTATATTCACATCGCCGGGCACTACAACGAAGCACCCGATCTGATCGTCGACAGTCACGCCGCCGCGGTGATCGATCCGGTGTGGAAACTGCTGGACACGGCCTACGCCGAATTCGGCGTACTGCCGACCTTGCTCGAGCGCGACTTCAAATTCCCGCCGCTCGCGGAATTGATCAACGAACTGGACCACGTGCGTGCGATTCAGAGCAGGCACGATCTGATTGGTCACGATCAGCGTGCACATGACACGCTTGCGGACGCACGCCATGTTCGCACTGCCTGAGCCGGGTCGCAGCCATCGTCTGCAATACCAGTTCACCGCGCATCTGCGCGATCCGGACCATTGTCCGGCGCCGGCAGGCATCGAAGACCGGCGCATGGGCATTTACCGCGATCTGGTTTTCTGCAATGTGGAAATGTTCCTTTCCGCCAATTTCCCGGTCATCCGCACGCTTTACGATGAAGCGGCCTGGAACGCGTTGACGCGCGATTTCCTGCGCGAGCATCAATGCCATACGCCACTGTTCCCGGAATTCGGCCGCGAATTCTTGCGCTACGTCGAAGCGCGTCAACAGCGCGGCACGGACGATCCGCCTTTCCTGCTGGAACTGGCTCACTACGAATGGGCGGAGTTGGCGCTCTCGCTCGACGAGAACGACATCACCGAAATCCAGCACAATCCCGCAGGCGACCTGCTGACCGGTGTGCCGGTTGTTTCGCCGCTGGCCTGCGTCCTGGGTTATCGCTATCCCGTGCAACTTATCGGTCCTGATTTTCGCCCTGACGAGGCACCAGCGCAGCCAACTCTTCTATTGCTCGTGCGCGGTCGCGACGACGAGGTACGCTTTCACGAAATCGACGCGCTCAGCGCCATGCTGATCGAGCATCTGCAGGAAAATACACGCCTGAGCGGGCTTGAATGCCTCGACGCCTTGCTGGCCGAACGTGGCGATGCCGACTCCGCTGCGTTGCGCGAGGCCGGCAAGGCCGTACTGATTCAGCTCAAGGCGTATGAGGCAATTCTCGGCACCATTAGCGCTTGAAAGTTGCGTGTAAGGAAATCGGGCGAGGTCCGTCTATAGTGGGCCACCAGTAGCCGGAAACTGCTCCTGCGTTTCCGGCATACCGGCCATCCATGGCCATAAAAAAAGGATCACGCCATGTCGCTTAGCCCCATATCCCTCTGGGAATCCCTGACATCCCGCCTGCGCGGTATCGGTCAATTGCTGCCACCGCTGATTCTGCGTCTGATCATGGGCTGGGAATTCTGGGAATCCGGTCTGGAAAAGTATACCGGCGACAATTGGTTCAAGGATATCCAGGACAAGTTTCCCTTCCCCTTCAGCAAGATTCCGGCTGACATCAGTTGGGCGATGGCGACTTATTTCGAACTCGGCGGCGCGATCCTGCTGATATTCGGCCTTTTCACGCGCTTCGCCGCATACAGTCTGCTGGTGCTGACCTTCGTTGCCACCGCGGCCGTGCATTGGCCGGACATGATCACAATGTGGAGCGATCTGGCCAAGGGTTACGCCATCACCGACAACGGCCACGGAAATTTCAAACTGCCACTGCTGTTCGTCATTATGCTGCTGCCGATCATCTTCCAGGGCCCGGGCAAGATCAGCTTCGACTATCTGCTTTCGCGTGCGCTCAAAACAGATCCGATGCCCGAGCCGCTAGCCGATGCCTATGCATGGTCGATCGCTCTGCTCGCACTCGGCATTCCGTTCGCGATGCTGATGCCGATGTTTGGCTTGGTGCTGCTGATCGGTGCATTGGCGCTGTTCTTGTTCGGGCGTTACGCAAGGGCGTGAAGCCAAACCCGTTCGTGCTGAGGTATCGAAGCACGAACGCGGCAGCGGCGCATTGTGATCGCCGCAGGCGCCGCGTATCCTGCGGGTATGTCCACGATCAGCCACAAATACGCCGAACGCTTCCGCGGTTTTCTTCCCGTCGTGGTCGATGTGGAAACCGGTGGCTTCAGCAGCGAGAACGATGCCTTGCTCGAAGTCGCTGCGGTTATCGTGCGCATGGACGAACACGGCATAGTGCATCCTGACCCGGCAGTATCCACGCATGTGGTGCCGTTTCCCGGCGCGAATATCGATCCGAAGTCGCTCGAAATAACCGGCATTGATATCACCCATCCGTTCCGCGGCGCGGTCGAGGAACGTGAGGCGCTAGATGTGATATTCAAGCCGATTCGCAAGGCACTGCGCGAATTCGAATGCCAGCGCGCAATCCTGGTCGGCCACAATGCCGCATTCGATCTGGGCTTTCTCAACGCCGCGATCCGCCGCACGGGATATAAGCGCAGCCCGTTTCACCTGTTCAGCTGCTTCGACACCGCAACCTTGGGCGGCCTCGCCTACGGCCAGACCGTATTAAGCCGCGCCGTGCAGGCTGCCGGTTTTGAATGGAATGCGAGCGAAGCTCATTCGGCCGTCTATGACGCCGAACGCACGGCGCTGCTGTTCTGCGACATCGTCAATCGCTGGAAGTCGATGCAGGATTGCTGGCGTGAGCAGACTGGCGCGGCGGCGTAACTTTTGCGATCTTCCTTGATCGCTGAGATCAAAAAGCGACCATCCTTGCTCGCACTTTTCACTTACAATCATTCCCATCATGCCCATTTACGAATACGCCGCTATCGGAAAAGGTTGCCCTCATTGCGAGGCGCATTTCGACGTGTTGCAAAAGCTTGCTGACGCTGCGTTGACGCACTGTCCACAATGCGGTGCGGCTGTCACGCGCGTGATCTCGGTGGCATCCGTCGCCAGCGGCCAGGCGCACTTGCTAAAGGAAAGCCACGCTGCGAAACACGGCTTCACCCAGTACCGGCGCGCCGGCGGCGGCGTCTACGAAAAAACCATGGGCAAGGGGCCGAAGTTCATTTCCGACAAGTGATTACGCCTTATGCCAAAGCTGCGGCGACGCATGGCACTGCGTTATTTGCCGGAGTCCGCGTGGAGCGCTAAGCTGGCCAAACTTTGGCTCTAGCAGGATCCCACCACTGTCGGGAGGGTATCATGATCTACAACAACATTCTCGAAACCATCGGCCGCACACCGATCGTTCGCATTAACCGTCTCGCGCCGAAAGGCGTGGACATATACGTCAAGATCGAGGCCTTCAATCCGATGTCGTCGGTGAAGGATCGCCTGGCCATCGGCATCATTCTCGACGCCGAAGCCCGCGGCACGATCAAGCCCGGCCAGACCGTGGTCGAGGCGACTTCGGGCAATACCGGCATCGCGCTGGCGATGGTGTGCGCGGCGAAGGGCTATCCGTTCGTCGCCTTCATGGCGGAGACCTTTTCGATCGAGCGGCGCAAACTGATGCGCGCGCTTGGCGCCAAGGTGATCCTCTCGCCGGCTGCCGAGCGTGCCACCGGCATGATCAAGCGCGCTGAAGACTATGCGAAGAAACACGGCGCATTCCTGGCGCGCCAGTTCGATAACGAAGCGAACCCTGCTTACCATCGCAGCACGACCGGTCCGGAGATCCTCCTGGATTTTGCCGGCAAGCGCCTGAACTGGTTCGTCACCGGCTGGGGCACCGGCGGCACCCTGACCGGCGCCGGCGAGATGATCAAACTCGCCCGACCCGAAGTAAAAATTGTCGCGACCGAACCCGCAGGTGCGGCAATGCTCGCCGGCCAGGAATGGCAGCCGCACAAGATCCAGGGCTGGACGCCGAACCTGATTCCCAGCGTGCTCAACCGCAAGATCGCCGATCAAATCCTGCCGGTCACCGACGTCCAGGCGCGCGACTGCGCGCTCGAATTGGCGCGCGCGGAAGGTATATTTTGTGGTATCTCGTCCGGCGGCACGTTCGCCGCGGCCCTGGAAGTGGCCAAGCAGGCAAAATCCGGCGACGTGATCCTGGCGATGCTGCCGGATACTGGCGAGCGTTACCTGTCCACGTTCTTGTTCGAGGGTATCAACGAAGGGACGGATGTGGAGCTGGCGGATCTGTGAACCCGTCCGTGGGACGCCGCGCTCACGTGCGGCGTTTCGCCCGCATTCCCCGCACCATGCCATAGATGCTGACGGCGAGCCACGCCAGTTCCATCAGAAACGCCGACAGGTTGAATGCGAAGAACAACGACACCAACACGGCGCCGGCGCCGAGCGCATTGAGCAGTTGATAGACAAAGCCATTGCCGTGCAGCTTTCCTGCCTGCAGCAGGAAGAAAGCAAACAGCAAGGCGATGACGCCGAGCAAACCGGCGCAGTCGTACCAATGCAGATCGATCATATGTCTCTCCTGCTCTCGTCCGTGATCGCGAAGATCAAAAAGCAGCCGTCACTTTGCCGAGCGCTGACGCAGCGTCTCAAACAGCGCCACACCCGTCGCGACCGAAACATTCAGGCTTTCCACACTGCCGCGCATCGGGATGTGTGCGAGAAAATCGCAGGATTCGCTCGTCAACCGGCGCATGCCCTCGCCTTCGCTGCCCATGACGATGGCGATCGGGCCGGTGAGATCAACCGCGTAGAAATTCTGTTTGGCGGCGTCGGCCAGTCCGACCAGCCACACGCCCTGCTCCTTCAGTGCCTTGAGCGTGCGCGCCAGGTTGGTCACGACGACGAAGGGAACACGATCGGCCGCACCGGCTGAGGCCGTGCGCACCGTCGGCGTGATCCCGACGGCCTTGTCCTTCGGTGCAATCACGGCAGTGACGCCGGCGCCCTCGGCGCTGCGCAGGCAGGCGCCTAGATTGTGCGGATCGGTGACCCCATCGAGCACCAGAAACAAGGCATCTTTTCCCGCCTGTTCGATCAAGCCTGGCAGCTCGCTCTCGCCGCGCGGCGGCGGTGTGTTGTAGCGTGCCACCACGCCCTGATGGCGCGCGCCGCCGGTCATGCGATCGAGCGCTTCACGCGGGCGCGAGTGCGGCTTCAGGCCCAAGTCCCGCGCGCGCTCGGACAATTCCTTCAGGCGTGCATTCTGGCTGTCCGCCTCGATGTACAACTCGAGAATATTTTTTGGATCGTGCGTCAGTGCCGCATCGACGGAATGGATGCCGAATAGCAACTCGCCGATGCTCATTTGCGTTTCTTCCCCGAAGTAGATGCGCCTGTCTCAATCGGATTCGTGCCAATCTGGTCTGTCCCGCCCTGCACCAGCCGGAAATCAATCTTGCGATCTTCCAGACTCGCGCGCAGCACCTGTATTCGCACAGCGTCGCCGAGACGGAATTTCAGCCCGCGTCGTTCGCCGCTGAGCAGATGCCGGATTGGATCGAAATGATAGTAATCGTTCGGTAATTGGGTGATGTGCACGAGCCCGCTGACCTGAGACTCGGTAAGCTCGACGAACAGTCCGAACGACGTCACGCCGGAAACAATGCCGTCGAATTCGCTGCCGACGTGTTTCTCCATCCACGCGCATTTGTAGCGTTCGTCGACATCGCGCTCGGCTTCGTCGGCGCGGCGCTCGTTCTGCGAACAATGTGTCGCCAGCGACGCCATCTCGCTCGCGCTGTAGGTGTAATCGGACGGTTTGCCGCGGGTCAAGGCATAGCGGATCGCACGATGCACGAGCAAGTCCGGATAACGCCGGATCGGCGAGGTGAAGTGTGCGTACGCAGTCAAGGCCAGGCCAAAATGGCCGGAGTTTTCCGGGCTGTAAACCGCCAGTGATTGCGAACGCAGCAGCACCGACTGGATCAGGCCGGCGTCGGCGCGGGGACGTATCTTTTTCAGCAACGCGGAAAAATCCGCGGGACGCACTTGCGCATGCGGCGGCATGCGCAGTGCGAACTCGCCGAGGAATTCGAGCAAATCCTCATACTTGGATTCCGGCGGCGTCGCGTGCACGCGATACAGCGCTGGAATCTTGCTTTTATCAAGAAACTTCGCGGCTTCGACGTTCGCCGCGATCATGCATTCCTCGATCAACTTGTGCGCGTCATTGCGCGTTTCCGCGCCAAGCTGGACAACGTCGCCAGCCGGGCCGAGCCGGAACTTGACCTCTCGGGTATCGAAATCGATCGCGCCGCGCCGCTGTCGTGCCTTGGCCAGCACTTTGTATATTTTGTGCAAATGTTCCAATTGCGGTAAAACATCCGCAAGCTCAGCGCGCGCATCGGCATTGTTCTCGCCGAGCGCCTGCCACACGCGCGTGTAGGTCAGGCGCGCATGCGAGCGCATCACGGCGGTGTGGAACTTTGACCGCGTCACCTCGCCATCAAAACCGACGTGCATCTCGCAGACCATGCAGAGGCGTTCGACTTTTGGATTGAGCGAACAAATGCCGTTGGACAGGGTTTCCGGCAGCATCGGCACCACGAAGCCGGGAAAATACACCGACGTCGAGCGCTTCTGCGCCTCGTCATCGAGCGCGGTGCCCGGACGCACGTAATGCGATACATCGGCAATCGCGACGATCAGTCGAAAGCCGCCGCTGACCGGTTCGGCAAACACCGCGTCATCGAAATCGCGCGCATCCTCACCATCAATCGTGACCAGCGGCAATTTGCGCAGATCCAGACGCCCGGCGATTTCCACTGGCGTGACTTGCGGTTCCACTTGCGCGGCTTCGCGCAGCGTCGCCTCGGGCCACTCCTGCGGCAGGCCGTGGCTGGCGATTGCCATTTCCACGACCAGCGAAGGCGCCAGGCGCTCGCCGAGCACGCTGATCACCTCCCCGATCGGTCCGCGCTGCGCGGTCGGCGGCTGCATGATCTCGGCGACGACGATCTGGCCGGAGCGCGCACCGCGATCCTTGCCCGGCGGAATCAGGATGTCCTGATGCAAACGGCGATCGTCGGGCGTGACGACGACCACGCCGTTTTCCACCACGATACGGCCGACCAAGCGTGACGCGCGGCGCTCCAGCACCTCGACGATGGCGCCCTGCTTGCGACCGCGGCGATCCAGGCCGACGATGCTCAGCAGCACACGATCGCCGTGCATCACCTTGCGCATCTCCGCCGGGGAAATGTATACATCGTCGCCGCCCGTGTCGGGGCGTAGAAAACCGAAGCCTTCCGCATTGGCGATGATCGCACCGGGAATCAGATCAAGCTTCTGCGCCACGCCATAGCCGCCGCGCCGATTCTGCAGCAACTGGCCATCGCGCAACATCGCCGCCAGGCGCTTGGTCAGCGCCTCGAAATCACGCGGATCGGTCAGGCCAAGATCCTGTGCCAGCGTTTCGGCATTGAGCAGCTGCGCGCGTTCGCTCAAGAAACCGAGAATCGCCTCGCGGCTCGGGATCGGATGCTCGTAGCGCTGCGCCTCGCGCTGCGCCTGCGGATCGTGCTTGGACGCCAACGCCTTGTGCGCGGCGCCGCGCGGCTTGCCGGCCGCATGACGTTGCCGCGCCGGTTTCTGCGCTGGCCTGGGCGGCAGATCCGGCATCCAGCCTGGACGTTTTGGCGGCGCCTTGCCGCCGGATTTGGAGGTTTTATTCGGTCGCTTCACTCAGTGATTCCCTGTGATTTCAGCGCCCAGCGTGGCCGACCTGCACGGCCGATGCAAGCGATAATTGACAAGGCCGCGCACGCTCAGTATCGTTCGCCCCCCTGCGCCATGCGCAGCCTCGCACCCTGCCCGGGTGGCGGAATTGGTAGACGCACTAGCTTCAGGTGTTAGCGATGCAAGTCGTGGAGGTTCGAGTCCTCTCCCGGGCACCATCTTAGAGTTTCACCCCATCTGAAAAAACTCCTGAAAAAAACCGCTCTCGCAGGCGGTTTTTTTGTGCTTGGCAGTCTCAGATCGATTCGTTGCATCCAGCACGTTTTGCCGCTACGTTGTTCGGCAACGATGGCCACCGCGGCATACGGACATGGGCGGACTATCCGGACGACCCGCGCACCGGCGCAAACGTGGTGCCAATCAAGCAGTCGCGCTTGATTCGCCTTTGACTCGGATACATATGTAATGCATACTAAACAAGTAGGCATCGAATACGACCCGATAAAGCCCGCGTCGAATGCACGCAAGCATGGCGTGAGCTTCGAGGAAGCCGCGACAGCGATGCTTGATCCGCATGCGCTGGCGCAGGAAGACGGCGCAGCGGAAGGTGAACCGCGATGGATATTACTGGGCCTTGGCGCAGCCGGTCGTCTGCTCGCTGTTGTCTATACGTTGCGTGGTGACAATGTGCGCCTGATTTCGGCGCGGCGGGCGACAGCTAAAGAGGAACGAACCTATGCGAGCT
>JANXVS010000169.1 GCA_025351555.1 Pseudomonadota bacterium
GCGCTCGTCGGCGTTGCTGTCGGCGAGAATCTGACCGGTTGCGTAGTCCATCAGCACCCAGCTTTTTGCGCTCAGGGATGGTGGCGGCGGAGTCGGCACATTGATCGCGCCCGGATGCTGCGCGGCATTCGGCGTTGGCAGATTCGACCGCGTGGCAGCTGCATCGCTGGCCGGCGGCGGTGTCGATGCTTGTGTCTTGGATTGATCCGCGGGTGTCGCCGCGTTCTGTTGCGTTGTTGAAGGCTTGGCTTTCGCGTGTGTATGCGGGCGTGCGGCCAGGGCCGGCGTTGCGGCCGCGGCGCACAAAACAAATAAAGTCACCAACGAGCAACGGTACAAAAGTTTCATCAGGGATTCCGTTTCAAGATTCAACCAGGCCAATTCGATCAAGACAATCTGATATGAGCAGCAGTTCTTCAATTATCCACTGCAACGCGCGGCTCACCTAGCCCCAGATCACGTAACCGTGGCGTCAGCCGGTCGGCGTCGTCCGCATCTTTCAGCGGTCCCAGACGAACGCGTTGTACGGTTTTTGAGTTCACCTGAGCTTCGATCACCTGTACGTCGCCCAGATGCGCGGCGCGCACCTTGGCCGCGGCGCGCTCTGCGTTGGGACGCTCGCTGAACGCGCCGACTTGCAAATATAGTGCGGGTTTGGGCGTTTTCTGTGGCGCGGCCGCAGCGGAGCTGCGCGTTGAGACCACCGTATTGCGGATCGGTTCCGCGCCGTGTTCCGGCGTTCTGTGATCAGGCGCGCTTCTATCAAGATGGGCCGGATCAATCCCGCGGACTTCGACCATCGCCGTGCCTTTCGGCCACACACCAAGCTTGACGGCGGCCACATACGACAGGTCGATGATGCGATTGCTCACGAACGGCCCGCGATCGTTGACGCGCACGATCACGCTGCGGCTGTTTTCCAGATTGGTCACGCGCACATAGGATGGCAGCGGCAAAGTTTTGCTCGCGGCGGTGTAGGCGTACATGTCGTAGCGCTCGAAATTCGAGGTCATATAGCCGTGGAACTTGTTGCCGTACCACGAGGCCAGCCCGCGCTCGAAATAGCCGTTCGCCGATGTCAGTACGCGATAGCTCTCGCCGAGCACCGAGTAGGGCGATTTGTTGCCGTACTGCGAGGGCGGCTCGGGTTTTGGCGCCGGTTCGGGAATCTTGTCGAGATCGGGGACTTGCTCCGGCGTGGAGTCGCGATCCTGCGCATAACGGCCGCCCGGCGCGCGCGCGGGCGCATGTGCGGGAGCTGCCGATTCCCCCGTAGGATGCGGCCGTGTCGCTGGACGATGCACGCAGCCGCTCAGGCAAATCAGCGTCAGCGCGAAGGCCGCACGCGCTGCCTTCATGGCGCTGGCGATTCCGCCATGGCTGCGGCGATCGCCTGACTCAACTGGTAGACCGCCAGGCTATACAGCGGGCTCTTGTTGTAGCGCGAGATGGCGTAGAAGTTCTCGAAGGTGATCCAGACCTCCGGCCCGTCCGCGCCTTCCAGCGTGATCAAGGTGGCCGGTGTCATCGGATCGGGCTTGATTGAATCGGGTTTCACTTCAGTCGTATAGCCCCATTCGTTGAGCTGCTGCAGCGGGTAGACGGGTTCGAGTCCCGCCGGCGCGAGTGTGCGCGCGGTCGCGGCGACGCTGGCGCGCAACGCGACCGGGCCGCCTTTCTGCCAGCCGTGGGCGACAAAATAATTGGCCACGCTGGCGCAGACGTCGGGCAGAGAATTCCACAAATCCACTTTTCCATCGCCGTCGCCGTCGCGCGCGAAGTGGGCGATGCTCGACGGCATGAACTGGCCCCAGCCCATCGCTCCGGCGTAGGAGCCCATCAGTTCTTCCGGCGCGTAGGGAAAGCTCGGACTGCGCAGCGTGAATAGCTGGGCCAACTCGCCACGGAAAAAATCCTGGCGTGGCGGATAGTAGAACGCGAGCGTGGTCAGCGCATCGAGCACATGGTAGCGCCCGGTGACGCGGCCGTAGTTCGTCTCCACGCCCAGAATCGTGACGATCAATTCTGCCGGCACCCCGAATTCGGTTTCGGTACGCTTGAGTAGCGCAGCGTTGGCGCGATAGAACGCTGCGCCATCGGTGATACGACGTTCGGTCACGAAGATCGGCCGGTAATCCTTCCACGGCTTGGCCTCGGCCGGACGCGTAATCGCGTCGATGATGGTTTGCTGATAGCGCGCCTTGGCCAGGGTGGCGAGAACGTCGGTTTGATTCAGGCCGTGGTCGCGCGCCAGCGCCTGCGCGAACTGCTGTTCGGCTGCGGCCACGGCAGCCGCATCGGGAACGGCCGCGTGGGCTGCTGCGACAGTGAGCAGCAGGCCGCAGCACAAAGTATAAAAATTAGCAAAACCCGACATTGAAAAAATCCGGATCGCCTTGCATGGCGCTGCGTGCTAGGTTAGCACGCAGCACGCTCATCTCGGCAGCAACTTGCGGTGGCCGTGGATCGACATCAGCACGCCAAAGCCGGCCAGCAGTGACACGGCCGACGTGCCGCCATAGCTGATCAAGGGCAGCGGTACGCCGACCACAGGCAACAGGCCCGTGATCATGCCGCCGTTGACCATCACATAGACGAAGAACGCCATGCTGATCGCGCCGGCGAGCAGGCGCGAATAGGTGTCGCGCGCATTTGCCGCAATCATCAGGCCGCGGCCGACGATAAACAGATACAACACGATCAGGGCGATCACGCCGATCAATCCCCATTCCTCGGAAAACACGGCGAACACGAAATCGGTGGTGTGTTCGGGCAGGAATTCCAGCCGCGATTGCGTGCCGTGATGCCAGCCCTTGCCGAACCAGCCGCCGGAACCAACCGCGATCTCGGACTGGATGATGTGCCAGCCGTTGCCGAGCGGATCGGATTCCGGATCCAGAAACATGCGCAGACGATTCTTCTGGTATTCGTGCATGAAATGCCAGGCCACCGGTGCCGCGCCCGCGGCTGCGCCTAGCACCAGTACGATCCGCCACCAAGCCAGGCCCGCAAGGAATACCGCGAACACGCCGCTGGCAGCGACCAGCAGGGCGGTACCCAGATCGGGCTGTTTTGCGATCAATAGTGCCGGGGCGCCGATCAGCAAGGCGACGGCAGCAAGGGAAAGCCAGCGCGGCGGCAATTCGCGCGCGTGCAGATACCAGGCGACCATCATCGGCAAGGTCAGCTTGACCAACTCGGACGGTTGAAAACGCATGACCCCGAGATTGAGCCAGCGATGGGCGCCACGCCCCTGGCCGAGCACGGCGACGGCGACCAGCAGCAGCAGGCTGGCGGCATATAGCCACGGCGTCCAGTTGCGCAGTACCGAGGGCGGAATGCGTGCAATCGCCAGCATCAGCACGCCGCCGAGCAGGAAGCGCGCCGCCTGACTGAGCACCAGGTGCCGGTCCAGGTCGCTCGCACTATACAAAGTCACAAGTCCACAAAGCGCCAAAAGCAGCAGCGCGGCGATCAGCGGCAGATCGAAATATGGGCGCCGCAGCGCGCGCAACGCCCATAGCTGCAGACGCAAGACGATGTTGCGGTTCATGTCGGCCCGCCCGCAGTACGTACGTTGTCGTCGTCCTTGAGCCACGCGTCGAGCATCTTGCGCGCGATCGGCGCGGCGTCGTGGGCGCCGCTGCGGCCGGCTTCGAGCGCGACGATCACGGCGATGCGCGCGTCGTCCGCCGGTGCGAACGCCTCGAACAGTACCTGATGGCGCTCGATCGGTGCTGTGCTGATGCTGGTCCAGGTCTCGTCGGTGCGCGAATAGCGCTCGGCGGTGCCGGTCTTGCCGGCGATCACATACGGGAAACCCGTGCCCAGACCATTCGCTGTGCCGCCGCCGTTGACCACTGCGATCATGCCTTGCTCGACCGGAATCCAGTTTGCTGCATTGTGGATAATGCTCGGATCCGCAGGCACGGTCGCGATCACCTGCGCTGGCGTATTGAGCCCGTCCTGGATCGCACGCAGCAGATGCGGCGGGTGGCGCACGCCGCGCGCAGCGAGGATCGACGCCGCCTGCGCCAACTGGATCGGCGTGATCACCCAATAGCCCTGGCCGATGCCGGCGATCACGGTTTCGCCGGGATAGAAGGCCTGATTCAGGCGCCCGCGCTTCCATTCGCGCGACGGCAGCACGCCCGCGCTTTCGCCGAGCAGATCGATGCCGGTGGGTTTGCCGAAACCGAACTTGCTCATCCAGCCGCTGAAGCGGTCGATGCCCATGTCCAGCGCGAGCGAATAGAAATAGGTATTTACCGACTGCGCGATCGCCTGCACCAGGTCGACGCGGCCATGGCCGCCGCGTTTGTCGTCGCGATAACCGCGCGATTGTCCGGGAATGAAGAATTCACCGACGGACAACACCGTGTCGTCGGGCCGGCGCAATCCCAATTCGAGGCCACCCAGCGCCACGTAGGGTTTCACCGTCGAGCCCGGCGTGTAGCCGGCAGCGATGGCGCGGTCAAGCAGAGGCTTGTCCGGCGCATTCAACAAAGTGGAATAATCCACTTTGCCGATGCCGTTGACGAACAGGTTGGGATCGAAGCTCGGCACGCTGACCATCGCCAGCACTTCGCCGTTACGCGGATCGATCGCGACCGCTGCGCCGGCGCGGCCCTCAAACGCGTCTTCGGCAACACGCTGCAGGCGCGCGTCGATGGAAAGGTACAGGTTCTTGCCTGGCGTCGATGCCACCCGTTCGATCACGCGCAGCGGGCGCTTGTCGACGTTGACCTCGACCAGGTCGTAGCCCGGCTCGCCGTGCAGCGCGTCCTCGTAGGAGCGTTCGATGCCGGTCTTGCCGATGTGGGTGGTGCCGGCGTAGCGCAGGGCATTGAGCTTGTCCGCGTCAGCCGCGTCGATGCGGCCGACATAGCCCACCAGATGCGCGAACTGCTCGCCCTGTGGATAGGCGCGGGTGAGATACGGCACCACATCGACACCGGGAAAGCGCCAGCGCTCGGTCGAAAATCGTGCGATCTCGTCTTCGGACAGCTTGAATCGCAAGGGGATACTTTCAAACGTGTGCTTGGCTTTGCGCAGCGCGTCGAAATGCTCGATGTCGTCATCGGACAGCGCCACCACGGCACCCAGATCGGCGAGCATGGCGCTCAAGTCCTTGATCTGTTCCGGCACGACTTCCAGGCGGAACGCGGCAATGTTGTCGGCGAGCAGCACGCCGTTGCGGTCGTAGATCAGGCCGCGCGTCGGCGCGACCCGGCGCACCGAGATGCGATTGGAATCCGAGCGCGCACTGAATTCGCTGTGGCGGGTGATCTGCAGATACGCAAAACGCGCACCGAGCAGCAGCAGACACAGGGTGATCAGCGCGAAGCCGGCGATCGCACGCGCGCGAAAGCTGGCAGATTCGTGCTGGGCATCCTTGATCCGCTTGCGCGAATTGCTGGCGGGCCGGCGGCTCACGACTCATGCACGCGCAGGCGTGCGCGCATGTCATCGAACAACAGGAACAGCCACGGCCATGCCAGCATGCCGGCGACGGGTGCGAGCCAGAACGCGGCGGGGGGTGACGGTTCACCGGCACAGGCGCGTATCATCAGCAACACGATGCGATCGTTGATCAGCAGGACGAACAACGCGAGTGATTGTTGCCACATCGGAAATAAGCGCAGACGCGAGCGAAAGCGCAGGATGATGAAACAAAGTATACAAAGCCGCAACGCCTGTTCGCCAAGCAATTCGCCGGTGAGAGTGTCGCCGATCAGACCCAGGACGAAGGCCAGGCCCAGGCCGACGCGTTCCGGCGTTTCCAATGCCCAGTAAACCAGGATCAGCGCCAGCCAATACGGCTTGAACGGCAGCAGCGCTTGCGGCAGCGGCATCAGTTGCAAGAGGAAACACAGCACGATGCTGCCC